>CAMBAN010000029.1 GCA_945864145.1 uncultured Lachnospiraceae bacterium
AGTAATACTTTTGATTACCATGACAATAGCTATGCAGATATATGCTTCAAAGCGTAAGTCTGCCAAAATTGGTTTAATATTACCGACATTGTTGTTTTGCATGACTTGTCTGATTTTATGGAATGATGTGCATGTCATACATACACAAAAGACAGCTTCTTTGGATTATTTGACATCTCTTACTTATTTTGCAGTATACAATGTTCCCACCATTCTGTTTCTTTGTATTTATAATTATTGTCAACGCAGCAAATAAGAAACTCAGGATGATGGCTCTGCTTGAGCCGGGAGGAAAAATGGAAAGAAAAAAAGTGCTTATTACAGGAGCATCGAGAGGGATTGGAGCCGCTATCGCAGAAAAATTTGCTCAAAACGGCTATGATTTATATATGACCTGCCACAAACAGACAGATTTATTACAAAAAATTGCAACAAGCTTAGAAGAACGTTATCATGTGAACTGTCATTGCTATACCTTTTCTATGCGGGATGAAGAAAGCATACAAAATATGTTTCAGGATATAGACAGTCTGGATGTCCTGGTTAATAATGCCGGTATTTCTTATGTAGGTCTTTTAACAGATATGAGCTTGCAGGAATGGCACGAGGTTATGGGAGTGAATTTGGACGGTTGCTTTTTAACCTGTAAGCATGCAGTACCACTTATGTTGCAAAAGCATCAGGGAAAAATTATTAACATTTCTTCTGTTTGGGGAAATGCAGGTGCTTCCATGGAAGTTGCCTATTCGGCATCTAAGGGAGGAATCAATGCTTTTACCAAGGCCTTGGCAAAGGAACTGGCACCCAGTAACATTCAGGTAAATGCCGTTGCCTGTGGCTTAATTGATACAGATATGAACCATTGCTTCAGTGAAGAGGAGCTGCAAGCAGTGATTGCAGAAATTCCGGCAGACAGAATAGGAAAAACGGAAGAGGTGGCGCAGTTTGTGTTACAGCTTTGTACGCAAAATACTTATTTGACAGGACAGATTATTGCATTAGATGGCGGTTGGATATAATATAACATTATTATAGTAATTGTATATAAAATATATACAAATGTAACAGGAAGTGTTGAGCTATTTATCAGCACTTCTTTTTTGTGTATAGGACTTATGCACAAAGATATGGTAAAAAAAGGAAGTCTATGGTAAAAAATGGCACAATAACAAGCTTGACATATGCTACATAATATGCTAAGTTAATATATGGGTGTAACAAAGTTGTAATAATTGTTAATAATTATTTGATGATTACGGTTACACACATTTGGAGGAGAGTATAAAATGAATAGAAATTGCATAAGAATCGCTGCATGTGCATTAGCTGGTACTTTTGCATTTTCTGGATATCAGACTTCAATTTACGCGAAGGTCAATCCGACAAGGATGCTTCCAACAGCAGGTATTGCGGTAGTCCTGGAAGAAGGGACCTCAATACAGGAACTCACAGAAGAAGTTATTCAGAACATCGCATACTTAGAAAGTGCTTCGGGAATAAAGCCTAATATAGTGATAGCTACCCAGCAGGTACCGCTTGCCGAGAGCATTGATGAGCAGACAGTTCAGACTGAGGCTGAGGAGAGTGCAGAGACTATATCAGAAACAGTAGCTGCAGAGGCTGAGGAAAAGAAAGAAACAGAAACTGTATCAATGAGTGCAGGCTTTTCTGCAACAGATACTTATCGTACTGAAGTAGAGGATACGGAGGAGACTACAGAGGTTTCCACAGAGGAAATAGAAGAAGAAACAACAGAAGCTGAGACTGAGGAAGAAACAACAGAGGAAGAATCTACGGAAGATTCTACAGAGGAAGAACAGGATTTCAGTGGTCTTGTTATTGCAAAAGTTAATAATTATGTAAATGTGCGCAGCATGCCAAGTGAAGAAGGTGAAATCGTTGGTAAGCTGTATGACAAGTCAGTTGGCGAATTCGTGGAAGAGGTAGATGGTTGGTATAAAATTATATCAGGAAATTGTACCGGATATGTCAAAGGCGAATACTGTGTGACTGGTGAGGAAGCAGAGGCTCTTGCAAAGGAAGTAGGAACGACTTATGCAATTGTCAATACAACAACTTTAAAAGTAAGACAGGATGCCAGCACAGATGCTTCGGTATTAGGTTTGGTACCAATGGATGAAGAATTGGTTGTTGTAGAAGAATTAGATGGTTGGGTAAAAGTCGCTATTGAAGAAGGTGACGGTTATGTTTCCAGAGAATATGTGAAGCTGAGAACCGATTTTGTACATGCAGAGTCAAAGGCGGAAGAAGAAGAACGTCTTGCTAAGGAAAAGAAAGAGCGTGAAGAAGCATTAGCAGCTGCCAGAGCGGCAGAAGCAGCAAAAGCAGAGGAAACAGCGAAAAAGCAACAAGTGACAGAGAGCACAGAGCAGAAAACAGAACACCCACAGACTACAGAGGTTGTTGTCAGTACAACAGCGTCAGGTAGTGAAATGGGAAATGCTGTTATCAACTATGCGACACAGTTTGTAGGAAATCCATACGTATATGGTGGTACAAGCTTAACAAATGGTGTCGATTGTTCCGGCTTTGTTATGAAAGTATATGAAAACTTTGGTGTAAGCCTTCCACATTCGTCTTCCGCACTGAGAAGCAAAGGATATGATGTAGGTGGATTGGGGAATGCACAGCCGGGTGATATTGTCTGCTATTCCGGTCATGTAGGATTATATGTAGGAGATGGTAAGATTGTTCATGCCAGTACAAGCAAAACGGGTATTATTGTTTCCAATGCAAACTATAGACAAATTTTAGCTGTTAGAAGAATATTCTAATTAATAATAGGAAAAGCAAAAGGACTGTGATGAGATAGTTTTTGTCAAATAGGCAGGTCAACTATCAAAATGACAGTCCTTTTTTTCTTTGCAGGAGAGGATTTCAAATATTTTGTGAAACGACGTGATAACAGCCATTTTGAAATACTAAACAGGAATTTTGAAAATTGCACAAAAAAATCGAAATGCAAGAAAAATCCAAAAGAAACAAAAAAAACATGTACACAAAATATCCACATGAAAAAGTACCAAAAATCCGATAAAATGGACTTATACACCGACTTATCCACATTATCCACATATATCCACAATTTTTTGTGTGGATAGGGTAATAAAGAAAACAAACAAGCGTTTTGTATACATATTATAAAAATGAAATTTCATGGATAAATTTGTTGACAACAAAATTGTCTAAAATTGTCTAAAACGCTCCCTTTAATTATTAAAATTTTAGGAAATAGCACAAAAATATTGAAAAAATACACAGATGTGTTATAATATCGTCAGATATTACAGTTAGACGTAAAGGAAGACGTGGCTGTGATATCTAATAAGTACGAAGGGATGTGGAGCATCATGAAATTTATTATCAGCGGAAAAAACATCGAGGTAACGCCGGGACTTAGAGAGGCAGTTGAGGACAAAATCGGCAAGCTGGAAAAATATTTCACGCCAGAAACGGAGGTACACGCAACACTTAGTGTTGAAAAGGAAAGACAAAAGATTGAAGTTACGATTCCAGTAAAAGGTAACATCATTCGTTCTGAACAAGTAAGTAATGATATGTATGTATCGATAGACCTTGCAGCAGAGATTATTGAAAGACAGTTAAAGAAGTATAAAAACAAATTCAGGGCTGAGCAACAGGCTGGAGCAGCAAGCTTAAGAACAGATTTCTTTGAAAAAGATTATGCAGAAGAAGAGGACGAAGTTAAAATCGTCAGAACAAAGAAATTTGATATCAAGCCAATGTATCCGGAAGATGCCTGCATTCAAATGGAACTTCTTGGACATGATTTCTTTGTATTCTGTAATGCAGAGACAGATGAGGTCAATGTAGTATATAAGAGAAAAGGAAATACATATGGTTTAATTGAACCGGAAAACTAAAATCGCATATGCATGATAAAGGAGAGCTTCGGATACTTCCGAAGCTCTTTTTACTTTATAGGAAATTCCTATAAAGCAAAAACGCTCCGCGAGGATGCGCACGCTTTTGCAAAGGTTGAATGTCGCAAGAATGCGACGCAAAAGCGGCGCAAGAATGTGCTTTGCACATTCTTTTTTCTGCAATAGAAAAGTTTGTCACTTATACGATAAAAGCCTCTGGTAATACTATAATACAAAAATACGCCAGGGATGTGTGCATTGCGATACAAAACAAAATGGAACACGGAAAAAATACACAAAAAACATAGTTAAAAATGTGTCAATTTGACATAATATACAGATTGCTTTTTTTTTAACAATATGTTATTATATTAACAATGATTGTGATAAAAATAACAATCAAAGAAAACGTGGACTCTTATAATGAGATATTTTCAAACAGATGGAGGAAATAACAATGGCAAAGAAAGTAGTTTTAGCAGGTGCATGTCGTACTGCAATCGGAACAATGGGTGGAAGTCTTTCAACGACTCCAGCAGCAGAGCTTGGCTCAATCGTTATTAAAGAGGCTTTAAATAGAGCCGGTGTTTCTCCGGAAGCAGTTGATCAAGTATATATGGGTTGTGTTATCCAGGCAGGTCTTGGACAGAACGTAGCTCGTCAGGCATCTATCAAAGCTGGTCTTCCAATTGAAGTTCCTGCAGTTACAGTCAATGTTGTATGTGGTTCAGGTCTTAACTGCGTAAACATGGCTGCACAGATGATTATGGCTGGTGAAGCTGATATCGTTGTTGCAGGTGGTATGGAGAACATGTCTATGGCACCATATGCTGTTCCACAGGCTCGTTTTGGATATAGAATGAATAATGGTACATTAGTAGATACAATGGTAAACGATGCATTATGGGATGCATTCAACAACTACCATATGATTCAGACAGCAGATAATATCTGTGATGAATGGAAAATCACAAGAGAAGAGCTTGATGAGTTTGCATTAAAGAGCCAGCAGAAGGCTGAAGCAGCTCAGAAGGCTGGTGCTTTTGATAAGGAAATCGTTCCTGTAATGGTTAAGAAGAAAAAGGAAATGGTTGAGTTCAAGGTTGATGAGGGACCAAGACCAGGTTCTACAATTGAAGCACTTCAGAAACTTCGTCCAATCAATAAAGATAAATATGTTACAGCTGGTAACGCTTCAGGTATCAACGATGGTGCAGCTGCAATCGTTGTAATGAGCGAAGAAAAAGCGAAAGAATTAGGCGTTAAGCCAATGGCTACATGGGTAGCTGGTGCTCTTGCCGGTGTTCGTCCGGAAGTTATGGGTATCGGACCAGTAGCATCTACAAAGAAGGTTATGGCTAAGACAGGCATGAAGATTGAAGACTTCGACATCATCGAAGCTAACGAAGCTTTCGCAGCTCAGTCAATTGCTGTAGGTAGAGATTTGGGAATCGATGTTGACAAACAGTTAAATCCAAACGGCGGTGCAATCGCATTAGGACATCCGGTTGGAGCTTCAGGATGCCGTATCCTGGTTACTCTGTTACATGAAATGGAAGCAAAGAATGCTAAGACAGGTCTTGCAACCTTATGTATCGGTGGTGGAATGGGCTGTTCTACAATCGTAGAAAGATACGAAGCATAAAAGAAAACTATCTGATGTGAACTCACAGGCAGGATTACCCTGTGTGAGTTCACACATATTATGGAAAGGTATGGTTAAATCAATGGAATACATTATTTATGAGCAGAATGGCGCAGTTGGTAAGATTACAATTAGCCGTGAAAAAGCTTTAAATGCATTAAATTCACAGGTTCTTGAAGAGCTTGATGCTACATTGGATGCAGTTAATTTAGATGAAGTAAGATGTCTTATCTTAACAGGTGCAGGACAGAAGTCATTTGTTGCAGGCGCTGATATTGGAGAAATGAGTACTCTTACAAAAGCAGAAGGCGAAGCTTTTGGTAAGAAAGGAAATGATGTTTTCCGCAAGTTAGAAACATTCCCAATCCCGGTTATTGCAGCAGTTAACGGATTTGCATTAGGCGGTGGATGTGAGATTTCCATGAGCTGTGACATCAGAATCTGTTCTGATAATGCAGTGTTTGGTCAGCCAGAGGTTGGTCTTGGTATTACACCTGGTTTTGGTGGAACACAGAGACTTGCACGTTTAGTTGGTGCAGGTATGGCTAAACAGATGATTTATACTGCAAGAAATATCAAGGCTGATGAAGCATTAAGAATCGGACTTGTAAATGCTGTTTATACACAGGAAGAGTTAATGCCGGCAGCAGAAAAGATGGCAGCAGGTATTGCAAAGAACGCACCTATCGCAGTTCGTAATTGCAAAAAGGCAATCAACGAAGGCCTAGATGCTGATATGGATGAAGCAATTGTTATCGAGGAAAAATTATTCGGAGACTGCTTCGAAACAGAAGACCAGAAGTATGGTATGGCATTTTTCTTAGATAAGAATAAAGACAAAGTGAAAGAACCATTTAAGAATTGTTAATATAGATATGGATAGAAAGGACACACTGAAATGAAAGTAGGAGTAATCGGAGCAGGAACAATGGGACAGGGCATTGCAAAAGCATTTGCAATGGTTGACGGATATGAAGTTGCACTTTGCGATATTAAGCAGGAGTGGGCTGAAGGCGGAAAAGACAAAATCGCTAAAGGATATGCTAAATTAGTAGAAAAAGGAAAAATGACACAGGAAACTGTAGATAAGATTCTTGCAAGCATTACACCAGGTTTAAAGGAAGACTTATGTGCAGACTGTGATTTAATTGTTGAAGCAGCTTTTGAAGATATGGGCGTTAAGAAAACTACATTCGGAGAGTTAGACAAGATTTGTAAACCGGAATGTATTTTTGCATCAAATACTTCTTCTCTTTCCATTACAGAGATTGGAAACGGATTAACACGTCCTATGATTGGTATGCATTTCTTCAATCCAGCTGATCGTATGAAATTAGTAGAAGTAATTGCAGGTGTAAATACACCGGAAGCTACCGTAGATGCAATTAAGAAAATTTCTGAAGAAATCGGAAAGACACCTGTACAGGTTAATGAAGCAGCAGGATTTGTTGTAAACAGAATTTTAATCCCAATGATTAACGAAGCAGCTTTCATTAAAATGGAAGGCGTTTCAGATGTAGCCGGTATTGATGCAGCTATGAAGTTAGGTGCAAATCATCCAATGGGACCATTAGAGTTAGGTGATTTTATTGGTTTGGATATCTGCCTTGCTATCATGGATGTTCTTTACAAAGAAACAGGCGACAGCAAATATCGTGCTTGTCCATTAATCCGTAAGATGGTAAGAGGTGGAAACCTTGGATGCAAGAGCGGTAAAGGTTTCTATGTATATAATGCAGACCGTACAAAAACACCAGTTGATGCTCAGTAATATAAGTAAAAATCGTTGATGTTTTATATAAATATTATGAATTAAAGGAGAATTAAAATCATGGATTTTACATTAAGTAAACAGCATGAGATGGCAAGGTCTTTATTCAGAGAATTTGCTGAAAAAGAGGTAAAGCCATTAGCAATTGAAGTAGACGAAACAGAGGAGTTCCCAAGAGAAACTGTAGAAAAAATGGCAAAAGCAGGATTTATGGGTATTCCAATTCCAAAGGAATATGGCGGACAGGGCTGTGATGTTCTTACATATGCAATCTGCGTTGAAGAGTTAGCAAAGGTTTGTGGTACTACAGCAGTTATTGTATCTGCACATACTTCTCTTTGCTGCGACCCAATTTTAACTTACGGTACAGAAGAACAGAAAAAGAAATATTTACCTGATTTAGCAAGTGGTAAGAAGATTGGTGCATTTGGTTTAACAGAGCCAGGCGCTGGTACTGATGCACAGGGACAGCAGACAAAGGCTGTATTAGATGGTGATGAATGGGTATTAAACGGTTCTAAGATTTTCATCACAAACGGTAAAGAAGCTGATGTATATGTTATTTTTGCAATTACAGGTGTAGTTGAAAAACGTGGTAAAATGACAAAAGAAATCTCAGCATTTATCGTTGAAAAAGGAACACCAGGATTTAGCTTTGGTACAAAGGAGAAGAAGATGGGTATCCGTGGTTCTTCTACTTACGAGCTTATCTTTACAGACTGCCGTATTCCAAAGGAAAATATGTTAGGTGCTCAGGGCAAAGGCTTTGGTATCGCAATGCATACACTTGATGGTGGACGTATCGGTATCGCTGCACAGGCTCTTGGTATTGGTGAAGGCGCATTAGAGAGAACTATCGCTTATGTAAAAGAAAGAAAGCAGTTTGGTCGTTCTATCAGTGCATTCCAGAATACACAGTTCCAGTTAGCAGATATGGCTACAAAGGCTCAGGCAGCTCAGTTCATGGTTTATAAGGCAGCTTGCACAAAGGATCAGTACACAAAGGATCACAAGACTTCATACAACTGCGAAGCAGCTATGGCTAAGTTATATGCAGCAGAGATGGCTATGGAAGTAACCACAAAGGCTGTTCAGTTACATGGTGGCTATGGTTATACAAGAGAATACGAAGTAGAGCGTATGATGAGAGATGCAAAGATTACAGAAATCTACGAAGGAACAAGCGAAGTTCAGAGAATGGTCATCAGCGCAAACCTCTTAAAATAGTTTAATGATAGATTGAGAAAAAGGAGATAACTACAATGAAAATTGTTGTATGTGTAAAACAGGTACCTGATACTAAGGGCGGCGTTAAATTTAATCCTGATGGTACACTTGATAGAGCAGCGATGCTGACAATTATGAACCCAGATGATAAGGCTGGTTTGGAAGCCGCTTTAAGATTAAAAGATCAGTATGGCGCAGAAGTTACAGTAGTAACCATGGGTCTTCCAAAGGCAGAAGAAGTACTTCGTGAAGCTATGGCAATGGGTGCTGACAAGGGAATCCTTGTAACAGACAGAGTCCTTGGTGGAGCTGATACATGGGCTACTTCTCAGACACTTGCAGGTGCATTAAGAAACTTAGACTATGATTTAATTATTACAGGACGTCAGGCTATTGATGGAGATACTGCACAGGTTGGACCACAGATTTCTGAGCATCTTGGAATTCCTGTAATTTCCTATGCACAGAAGATTGAAATCGAAGGTGACAGTGTAATCGTTGAGCGTCAGTATGATGACAGATATCATGTATTAAAAGCAAAAATGCCTTGCTTAGTTACAGCACTTGCTGAATTAAACGAGCCTCGTTATATGACTCCAGGCGGAATTTTTGATGCTTACAATGCAGAAATTACCGTATGGGGAAGAGCTGACTTAAAGGATGTAGAAGATTCTAACCTTGGTTTAAAGGGTTCACCTACACAGATTGCAAGAGCATCTGATAAGGTAAGAAAAGGACAGGGTGAAAAGGTTACTTTAGACCCGGCAGAATCTGTAGCTTACATTATGGATAAGTTAAAAGAGAAGCATGTCATCTAGTTTTGACGAACAGTAAAAATTTTACTCTTGAATATAATATGGAGGTTTACCATGAATTTAGAAGAATATAAAGGAGTTTACGTCTTCGCTCAGCAGGTTGATAATAAGGTAAGCGGTATTGCTTTTGAATTAATCGGCGAAGGCAAAAGACTTGCAGAGAAATTAGGAACAGAAGTAACAGCTATCTTAGTAGGTAGTGAGGTAAAGAGCCTTGCTGATGAGCTTGCTGAGTACGGTGCTGATAAGGTTATCGTTGTAGATGACCCGGAATTAAAAGAGTATAGAACAGAGCCATATGCACATGCATTAGCATCCGTTATTAATAAGTATAAGCCAGAAATCCTTTTAGTAGGTGCTACAGCAATTGGTCGTGACCTTGGTCCAAGAGTTTCTGCAAGAGTACATACAGGTTTAACAGCTGACTGTACTTCTTTGGAAATTGGTGATTTTCCAATCAACCCAATTCCAGGAAAAGAGCAGAAGCATAATCAGTTATTAATGACTCGTCCTGCGTTTGGTGGTAACACAATTGCAACTATCGCTTGTCCTGAGTTCCGTCCACAGATGGCAACAGTACGTCCGGGCGTTATGCAGAAGCTTCCTAAGAAAGAGGGCGCTAAGGCAGTTGTAGAAGAGTTCAATCCAGGCTTTACACCTGATAACAAGTATGTAGAAATCGTTAAGGTTGTAAAGAATTTAACAGATACAGTAGATATCATGGACGCAAAGATTTTAGTATCAGGCGGACGTGGAGTTGGAAGCGCTGAAAACTTCAAACTTTTAGAGGATCTTGCAGAAGCAATCGGTGGAACAGTAAGCTGTTCACGTGCCGTTGTAGATGCTGGCTGGAAGAGCAAGGATTTACAGGTTGGTCAGACTGGTAAGACAGTTCGTCCAAACGTATACTTTGCAATTGGTATTTCCGGAGCTATTCAGCATTTAGCAGGTATGGAAGAGTCAGACATCATTATTGCAATCAATAAAGATGAGACAGCTCCAATCTTTGATGTAGCTGATTACGGTATTGTTGGTGATTTAAACAAAATCGTTCCTATGCTTACAGAGCAGTTAAAGGCAGTTACAAAATAATTTAACTTAGGTATTTTCCAAATTTTATAGTGAAAGCGGTGAGAAGGCTACAGGTGATAGAACTGTAGTCTTTTCAATTGTAAGGAATTTATTAAAAAATTAACGAAAACGCTTGCAAAACGTAGCCGGCTCACGTATAATAAAGCCGTTGAAAGCTGTTACATCAGTGTATTTGAAAGCAGCACATACTAAGGCGGTTAGAGCCTTATTGATTGGATGAAAAATCCGTATTTTATAAGTTGGTTACTATAAACCATGTATCTGCCAAAGGATACAGCCCACTTGTGAAAATCAATAAGAGTAGTAAAAGTAAACTATTTTGCTATATAGACTCTAATCACCCAGAATAAACGCACAGATTTCAGATTGTGCAAAAAAAGAAAAAATGGGAAGAATGAACAGGTGGTATTATCCAATGGATGATATCACCTTTTTAAATTTTTAGATAAGTAGTGAGGGTCATGATGGAAGGCAAATTAAAACTGTATGGATTTAACAATTTAACAAAATCATTAAGCTTTAATATTTACGATGTCTGTTACGCAAAAAGTGCAAGAGAACAGCGTGATTATATTGCCTATATTGATGAACAGTACAATTCAGAGCGTTTGACGAAGATTTTGTTTCATGTAACGGAAATGATAGGTGCACATGTATTAAACGTCTCTAAACAGGATTATGAGCCACAGGGAGCAAGCGTTACTTTTCTGATTGCAGAGGATAACATGATACCAAGTGGTCAAAAAAGCGCAGCAAGCGCAGCACTTGCCTATGAAGATACCCTTGCTATGACAAATTATAATGACGAAATCGTTGCGCATTTGGATAAGAGCCATATAACGGTGCACACTTATCCGGAGTATCATCCAGAGACCAATATTGCGACCTTCCGTGTGGATATCGATGTGGCTACCTGCGGAGAAATTACCCCTTTAAGTACATTGGATTATCTCATTAGCAGTTTTGATTCTGATATCATTACCATGGATTATCGTGTCAGGGGCTTTACCAGAAATGTAGAAGGAAAAAAGGTCTTTATGGACCACAAGATTACCTCTATTCAGGACTACATTGACAAAGCAACCTTAGACCGCTATGATGCCGTGGATATTAATGTATATCAGGCAAATATATTCCATACGAAAATGTTAATTAAAGAATTAGATTTACAAAATTATTTATTTAATTCAGATATCTATGAAATTACACCAAAGACGAGACTGCAGATTAGCAATAGCCTTCGCCAGGAAATGATAGAGATTTTTAGTGGAAGTAATATCTATTAGGAGTTGAGAAGTGAAATGAATCAGGAGAAAGCACCGATATTAGAAGCACTTGAAGAAATGAAAAGTGCAAGATTGGTACCGTTTGATGTGCCGGGGCATAAAAGAGGAAAAGGAAATCCTGACCTGACAGCTTTTTTAGGAGAAAAATGTATGTCAGTAGATGTGAATTCCATGAAGATGCTGGATAATTTGTGTCATCCGGTATCTGTCATTAAAGAAGCAGAGGAACTTGCAGCAGATGCCTTTGGTGCAGCTCATGCTTTTTTTATGGTAGGAGGAACTACTTCAGCAGTACAAAGTATGGTACTTTCTGTCTGTAAAAAAGGGGATAAAATTATCCTGCCAAGAAATGTGCATAGAAGTGTGATTAACATCATGATTTTGTGTGGTGCAGTTCCTGTTTATGTGAATCCGGATATGAATCATGAGCTTGGGATTGCTTTGGGGATGAAGCTTTCAGAAGTAGAAAAGGCAATTAAGGAAAATCCGGATGCGAAGGCAATTTTAGTGAACAATCCAACCTATTATGGCATTTGCTCGAATCTGAAAGGCATTACGGATTTGGCACATGCCCATGGTATGAAAATGTTAGTGGATGAGGCTCATGGTACGCAGCTTTATTTCGGGAAGGATTTGCCTATGACAGCCATGGCAGCAGGAGCTGACATGGCAGCTGTGAGCATGCATAAATCAGGTGGCTCCCTGACCCAATCCTCATTTTTACTGATAGGAAAAGATATGAATCCGGGCTATGTCAGACAGATTATCAATCTGACACAGACCACAAGTGGTTCTTACCTGCTGATGGCAAGTCTTGATATTTCCAGAAGAACGCTTGCATTAAAGGGTGAGGAGATTTTTGAAAAAGTAAAAGGCATGGTGGAATACGCAAGAAGTGAAATCAATCAGATTGGTGATTATTACGCTTATTCCAGGGAATTGATTAACGGAGATTCGATTTATGATTTTGATACCACAAAGCTTATTGTCAATACGTTGCCGGTTGGCCTTGCAGGTATTGAAGTATATGATTTATTAAGAGATGAATATGATATTCAGACAGAATTTGGTGATTTAGCCAATTTCCTGGCTTATGTATCAGTAGGAGACAGACCAAGAGATATTGAACGCTTGGTAAGTGCCTTGGCAGAAATCAGACGTATTTATAAAAAAGACAGTGCAGATTTGATGACTTCGGAATACATCAATCCTAAGGTCATTTTCTCACCGCAGGAAGCGTTTTATGCAGAGAAGGAGTCCTTGCCTTTAGAGGAGTGTAAGGATATGGTCTGTGCGGAGTTTGTGATGTGTTATCCGCCGGGGATTCCGATTCTTGCTCCTGGAGAACTGATTACCCCGGAGATTATCAGTTACATCAAGTATGCGAAAGAAAAGGGATGTTCCATGACGGGACCGGAGGATATGCATATCAATCGGTTAAATGTCATGAAAGGTATTCACTCGGCAGCATCTGATGTGACCTTTATGCTTCATAATATTTCATAGAAAGGCAGGCTTGTATCATGGAACTTTGGTTTACGGAAAAGCACACAGAGCATGTAAAGCTATCGATTGAAGTAGATAAACAGCTCTATTCCACACAGTCAGATTTTCAAAGAATAGATATCTTTGAATCACCGGAATTTGGCAGATTTCTGACTTTGGACGGATATATGATGCTGACAGAAAAAGATGAATTCATCTATCATGAGATGATGGTTCATGTGCCGATGGCAGTACATCCCCATGTAAAAAATGTGCTGGTCATTGGCGGTGGCGACGGAGGAACAGTCAGAGAACTGGTACGTTACGACAGCATAGAAAATATAGATTTGGTAGAAATTGATGAAGAGGTTGTAAAGGCCTGCATCGAATATCTGCCTCAGACAGCCTGCGGTTTTCAGGATAAGAGAGTCCATACCTATTTTGAAGATGGTTTAAAATATATCCGTAAATTTGTGGATACCTATGATTTAATTTTAGTAGATTCCACAGACCCGTTTGGACCGGGAGAAGGATTATTTACAAAGGAATTTTATGGTAATTGCTATAAAGCATTGAAGGCAGATGGTATCATGGTAAACCAGCATGAAAGTCCTTTTTACAAGGAAGATGCCTATGCGATGCAAAGAGCCCATAAAAGAATTGTAGAGTCTTTCCCAATCAGTAAGGTATATCAGATGCATATTCCAACTTATCCTTCCGGACACTGGCTTTTTGGTTTTGCTTCCAAAAAGTATCATCCGCTGGATGACCAGAGAGTGGAAGAATGGAAAGCACTTGGGCTAAAAACAAGATACTATAATGAGCAGCTTCATAAGGGAGCTTTCGCTTTACCCAATTATGTAGAAGAAATGCTTGAGCATGTAGAATAATCGTTGTAGTGGATATAGGAGGTTAGTAAATGAGTAGAGTATTAATTATCGGATGTGGTGGAGTTGCCAGTGTTGCAATTCACAAATGTTGTCAAAACAGCGAAGTTTTTGAAGAAATCATGATTGCCAGCAGAACAAAGTCAAAATGTGATGCTTTAAAGGAAAAGCTTTCCGGAGGAAAAACAAAGATTGAAACAGCACAGGTAGATGCAGATAATGTAGATGAAGTGATTGCTTTAATCAAGAGCTATCAGCCTGATTTGGTTATGAATATTGCACTTCCTTATCAGGACTTGACCATTATGGATGCATGCCTTGCTTGTGGCGTAAACTACATGGATACTGCAAATTATGAGCCGGAAAATATTGAAGATCCTGAGTGGAAAGCAATCTATGAAAAGAGATGTAAGGAAGAAGGCTTCTCTGCATATTTTGATTATTCATGGCAGTGGGCATACAAAAAGAAGTTTGAAGAAGCCGGATTAACAGCACTTTTAGGCTCAGGCTTTGACCCGGGTGTAACACAGGCATATTGTGCGTATGCATTAAAGCATGAGTTTGATACCATTGATACCATTGACATTTTAGACTGCAATGGTGGTGACCATGGTTATGCTTTTGCTACAAACTTTAATCCGGAAATCAATTTAAGAGAGGTTTCTGCTCCGGGAAGCTATTGGGAGAACGGTCATTGGGTAGAAATCCCTGCTATGAGCATCAAACGTGAATACAATTTTGACCAGGTAGGACAGAAAGACATGTATCTCTTGCATCATGAAGAAATTGAGTCTTTAGCAAAGAATATTCCGGGCGTAAAGAGAATTCGTTTCTTTATGACCTTTGGGCAGAGCTATTTAGACCATATGAGATGCTTAGAGGATGTTGGTATGCTTTCTACCACACCTATAAACTATGAAGGAAAGGAAATTGTGCCAATTCAGTTCTTAAAAGCATTATTACCGGATCCTGCAAGCCTTGGACCACGTACAAAGGGTAAGACAAATATCGGCTGTATCTTTACCGGTAAAAAGGACGGTAAGGAAAAGACCTATTATTTATATAATGTTTGTGACCACCAGGAATGTTATAAGGAAGTTGGCTCACAGGCCATTTCCTATACAACAGGTGTACCTGCTATGATTGGTGCCATGATGCTTTTAACAGGAAAATGGAACAAGCCGGGCGTATATACCGTAGAAGAGTTTGACCCGGATCCATATATGGAAGCCTTGAACAAATGGGGACTTCCATGGCAGGAAAGCCATAATCCGGTTTTAGTTGATTAAGGCAGGCTGTGAGAAAGGCATGGTTATCAGAATGAAACAGATTTATCAAGAAATGCCGACACCAAGCTATGTGGTAGAAGAAAAGCTCCTTCGGAAGAATTTAGAGATTTTGCAACATGTCTGCAAGGAAACAGGCTGTAAAATATTACTTGCACAAAAAGCATTTTCCATGTATTACTTTTATCCTTTGATTGGAAAGTATTTAAATGGCGCTACAGCAAGTGGGCTTTATGAAGCGAAGCTTGCCGCAGAAGAGATGCCGGGAAAGGAAAATCATATCTTTTCTCCGGCATATAAGGAAGCAGATATGGCAGAAATCCTGCAAGTGTGTGACCATTTGGTGTTCAATTCCTTTACACAGTGGAAAAAGTATAGAAAACAGGCATTGGCAGCAGGAAAAGAATGTGGACTTCGCATTAATCCAGAGCATTCCACGCAAGACCATGCCATTTATGACCCATGTTCTGCCGGCTCAAGACTAGGAATTCCTATTGCCAAATTTGAAGGAGAAGAGCTGGAAGGCATTTCCGGTCTGCATTTTCATTGTCTGTGTGAGCAGAATGTAGATGCATTAGAGGAAACCCTACAGGCAGTAGAAGAAAAATTTGGGAAATACCTATATCAGATGAAATGGCTTAATTTTGGTGGTGGACATCATATCACAAGAGAAGATTATGATGTGGAAAAGCTTATCGAAATTATTAACTATGTGCAGAAAAAGTATCAGCTACAAGTCTATTTAGAACCGGGAGAGGCAGTAGCTTTAAAAGCAGGCTTTTTAGTAACTGAAGTGTTAGAGCTTGTACAAAATGGAGATACGAGCATTGCAATTTTAGATACTTCGGCAGCATGCCATATGCCTGATGTGTTGGAAATGCCCTATAGACCGCCTTTGTTTGGAAGTGGAGAAGCAGGTGAAAAAAAGTACACCTATCGTTTGGGTGGACCGACTTGTCTTGCAGGAGATATCATAGGAGACTATTCCTTTGAGGAGCCTCTACAGGTAGGAGACAGACTTCTTTTTGAAGATATGGCGATTTATTCCATGGTAAAAAATAATACCTTTAATGGTATGCCACTACCGGATATCATTGCCGTACATGACGATGATACGTGGGAAGTGGTCAAACATTTCGGGTATCAGGATTTTAAACAACGTATATAGTATGAAAAGAACTTCTAGAGAATTTCTTTTCATATCTGGAAAAAGCTAAAGCTTTTTCATTAAACTAATATAGAACTGCTTTTTGGCTGTCATGCCTGGTACGTTCCAAAAACAGACGATTTCTCAGAAGCCTGCACTTTGCTGTGTAGGCTTCTGATTGTATACGGGAAATCACGTGATTGAACAATTCTACATAAGTCGCATGCGTCCAGTGAATTGTATCCGGGCTCATATTCGGGTCCATCATTTGTTGCGGATAGCGACTGTTATAAAAGGAAGTCATATCAAAATACTGGCTCGGAAAAGCCTGTTTAATTTCCTCATCAAAAAGATAAGCTTTTCTGTTCTGCTTATAAAATTTTGTCATAGTAGAGTGGGAAACAAAATAAATGGACGAAGTAGGAAATTCATAGCTTATCCAGTTTTTGTAGTTTTCTACATAGTATTTTCCGGCTTCACTTCCTTGTAAGGCAGAAACAGCACCATGATAGGAAATAATATTCCAATGGGAAATATTCGGGTTACTCTCTATTATTTCATGAATTTTCGTGACACCGGCTCCACGGTTTCCTTTGCCGTCACTGTAAATATATTCTTTGCTTGTCTGTAAATCCGCATCAGCACTGGCATTTCCTTCAAAGACAAAAAACAGATTTCCTTTCATGGTGAAGGTATTGCTGGAACCACTATCATCAACAGCAAGAGAACTGTCCAGAGTCCACTGGTAATAGATATCATTTAATCCGGTAATCTGGTGATTTTCGTCAGAAGCACGTTCATAAGCGTCGGAAGTGAGTACGATATGGCTTTCGCCGATAATGATGTAGCCTTCCTTGTGGGCTGTCTCATCGCTTATATATACTGTTTTTGCCTGTGCAGAAAAGGCAGGCAAAAAAGCAAGGCTTGTACTTAGTAAAAGAGCAAGTGCAGTACGTAAAAAACCCTTATTTGAAACAAACATAAAAAACCTCCGTATGGGAAAATAGTCTATTTTTATCATAACATAGTTTTGCCCGAAATTGCGAAAATTTTCAAAAAATAGTAAGGTATAAAAAGAAAGGAATTGACATAACTTTCATAAAGTGCTATTCTCATTACCAAATATAAGAAGGAGAAAAACGTATGATTCAGAATTTATCAGTAAGACGAGTGCAGCGAGTGACTAGACGTATTTGCTTGTAGCTGTGTGGAGGATGCACAGTGGTAAGTCGATAGGTCTTATATGTCTGTGCACGTATTGGTAAATAAGCTGAATTTGTATCTGTTGTTGTTTTTATAGGCTTATCTTATTTTTAGTCGCACTGGACATATACGTTGGTGCGATTTTTTTGCTTTATAGGAAATTCCCTATAAAGCAAAAAAATCTCCGGCAGGAGGCGCACTGCGCGAAGAGGAAGAAAGGCGTAAACGACCGCGCTCGGCGCGAGAATGTGCCAAGGCACATTCTTTGTTCTAGGAGGAAAAGCTATGTTACTTGAGGAAACAAAATGGATACTGAAAAACGGACAGGAAATTTTGATTAGAAGTGCAACATCAGAGGATGCAGAAGCAATTTCTAATCACAGATATACAACATCAGCGGAAACCCATTTTATGGCAAGAGAACCGGAGGATGGAAGATGTAAGGTTGAGATTGTGAGAGAAAATTTACGTCAGATAGAGCAGAGTGAGCGAGAATTTACGGTCACAGCCTTTTTAGATGGGAAAATCATAGGTGATGCAGGGGTCACCATGTTACGTCCACATCTGAAATGGAAGCACAGAGCATACTTTGGCATTTCCATTTTGCAGAGTTATTGTGAGCTGGGATTAGGAAGCATCATGCTTCAGGTTGCACAGGAGCAGGCAAGGAAAAACGGTTTTGAACAGATAGAGCTTGGTGTATTTGCAGATAATCCAAGAGCAATTCATGTATATGAAAAGGCAGGCTTCCAAAAAGTCGGTATACAGCCAAGAGCATTTAAATTGCAGGATGGAAGCTATGTGGATGAAATCGAAATGGTAAAGTTTTTTTCATAAATAAAAAGGTAGGAAATGGTTATGACAATACGGTTAATGTCGATAGAAGATTATGAGCAGGTATATGACTTATGGATTCATACACCGGGAATGGGGCTAAACAATATCGATGATTCGAAAGAGGGGATTTCCAAATATTTAAAAAGAAATCCGACAACCTGCTTTGTTGCGGAGGATAAGCAAAAGGTGGTAGGAGTGATTATGTCCGGGCATGATGGCAGAAGAGGATTTATCCATCACACGACAGTGTTACCTGCTTATCGAAAGCAGGGGCTGGGAACACAATTGGTAGAGCATGCATTTGAGGCACTGGATAAGGAAGGCATTCAAAAAGTGGCCCTTTTGGTATTTGAAAGAAATGAGCTTGGAAATGCTTTTTGGGAAAAGCTTGGATTTACCAGCAGAGAGGATATTGTTTATCGAAACAAATGCATTCATGATTTGGTAAGGATTGATACGTAAGGAGGAAGAAAAATGGTCACATTATTAAGTCGTTTGTTTATTAAAAACAATAAGGAGTATACAAATCCGGAAGTGCGTAAAGCTTATGGCTTTCTGACTGGGATTGTGGGCATCAGTCTGAATATTTTGCTGTTTTTTGGAAAATATTTTGTTGGACTTATGAGTGGGGCAGTGTCCATTACGGCAGATGCCTTTAATAATCTGTCAGATGCCTGTTCCAGTGTCATTACCTTGCTTGGCTTTCATCTTGCAGGGAAAAAGCCGGACCCGGAGCATCCCTTTGGGCATGGAAGAATAGAATATGTGTCAGGATTAGCCGTTTCTGTGCTGATTATCGTAATGGGTGTAGAGCTGTTTCAGTCTTCACTGGATAAGATATTTCATCCGGTGCCCATGGAGGTTGATAGCCTGACGATAGTTGTTTTACTGGCTTCTATTCTGGTAAAGGTCTATATGTCAATTTACAATGGCTCTCTGGGAAAAAAGATTAATTCAGCTGCGATGAAGGCAACTTCAACAGACAGCTTGAGCGACTGTATAGCGACCACAGTGGTTTTACTCTCTATGCTGTTATATCAGATAGCTCATATTAATCTGGATGGTTTTTCCGGCATCGTGGTAGCTGTTTTTATTTTACTGGCAGGAATATCTTCCGCAAAAGAAACACTAAGTCCACTGCTTGGCGAGGCACCGGATATGGATTTTGTCAAAGATATAGAGCATACAGTAAGAGCTCATTCCATGGTGGTAGGTGTTCATGATATGGTGGTACATAACTACGGACCGGGAAGAGTCATGGTATCTCTTCATGCAGAAGTACCGGGAAATTTGAATATTTATAAAATTCATGATGAAATAGATGTGATTGAGCGCGAATTAAAGGAAAAATTTTTTTGCGAAGCAGTTATTCATATGGACCCGATAGCAGTTGATGATAAGAAGGTAATGAGTCTACGAAAAGAAGTGGAACAACTGGTAAAGGAAATGGATAAGGAAATCACAATTCATGATTTTCGTATGGTTGAAGGACCAACCCATACCAATCTTATTTTTGATGTAGTCTTACCACAAGGGTATTCCAAAACAGATGAAGAGGTATCGACAGAGGTTTCAGGTCGTATTAAAGAAAAATGGGAGAATTACTATCCGGTAATAAAAATAGAGAAGAAATATACGTAGAGTAAGACTAGTACATATTGACTGTTTTAGACAAAAAAGGTATAATACAAACAAGGTGAGTATAAAATATCTGGATAAGATTGTTATCCAAAGATATTTTGTGCTCTCTTTTTTTGTATGATGACAGTAAAAAGTGGGAAGGAAGAAAAAGAAATGAAAATGAAAAAATTAAGTAGCATGATAATGAGTCTTGCATGTGTTTGTGCATTGGTAGCTCCGTCACAGGTTAAGGCAGCAGGCGCTGATATGCAGATTCAGAAAGGAACTAAAATCTTAGTAGGTATGGAACAGGATGGAAAAACCTATACATTGCCAACAGATTGTCAGACTGTTTATAGCTTAGTTGTAAATCCACTAGATTTGCAGCCAAAGCTGGTAGCCTTTGATGCGACAGGGAAGCAGCAATTTGCTGTAGATTATCGTAAAGATAATGCCAGTGTAGATATTTATGTACCATTAGATGCAACAGGTACACAGAAACAGTGTACGACACTGGATTTAGCTACCGGTGCTGCTGCAAGTCATAGTAGCGTTTATATTTATACAGATAATGGTCTGGCAACCACACAGCATGATTTGGATATCCATGATATTAAAAACGGTGTGGTAACCGGAACGATTGAAAGTGAAGATGATGGATTTTTCTATGATGCACAGGGAAGAATGACCTCAGGAAATTATGACCAGTATAAATATACCTATGACCCGGCAGGAAAGCTGATTGCAGTAGAAGCAGATGGTTATTCTTTAGGTGTACTTACCGGTGCTCATGTTGTATTCAACTATGAATATGATGCAGATGGAGATGTAATCAGAGTCATTGAATCAAATCAATTTGCAAATGGAGCCTCTTTTGTGGTAGGTGTTACTAATTTCATATACTAATCCCGCGTATCACTGCTTTAGCAGTGATACAAAATCTTTTCACACTAATGTGTTCGATATAAAATTTGGAAAACAATTGACTGAATATTTTGACAATGATATACTTAAATTAGTGTTCTTGCAAGGGAAGAACATGAGGAATATATGATTTTTTTGGAGGGAAAAAATTTATGAAGAGAAAGCACAAGTTTGGCTTAGCGCTTGTATTAATGCTTGTATTGGCTTTACAGATGACAGTAAGCGCTGCAAGTAACATGACAATTGCACAGTGCGCAATTGTAGGAGATCAGGTTACCGTCATAGCAACCGGAACACAGGCTGCAAGTGATAGTGGAGAATACTATTTATTTGCTTTACAGCCATATGAAGCAGGAATTGGTACAAGAACTGACTATTGTGCATCGGCTCCTGCAGGAACAGCTGTTACTTTTACGACACCGTTAAATTATAATACAGCAAGCTCTAAATTGTACTGTCGTTTTGTTGTTGCAGCATTACAGGGCGGACAGTATGTTGCAATCAGTAATGAAAGCTACATCACAAATCCGGAAGCAGTTGCAACCAAGGCACTTGGTCAGCCTGCAAGAAGCCAGAAGGGTATCATTGTAGATGCCAGATATACAAATGATTTGACAGATTTAAATTGTGGATATGCATGCTACATTTTATCTGTAAATAAATTCTTTGAGGGCTCAGGTGTTTCTTATACTTATAACGGAAAGAATTACAGCTTTAGCTCCAGTCAGGTAGCACAGTATGACTTAATCGTACCGGCTATTTCAAATCAGGGCGTAAACCTTATCATGGTAGTTATGAATGGATATAGTGCAGCAACAGCCGATATGGTACCGGCTGCAGCAAGAATTCCGGCAGGTAATATTTATTCATACGGATTTAATGTACAAGAGCAGATTCCAACAGAGAAGCTTGAGGCATTGATGTCATTCTTAGCTTCCAGATATAATGGAACAGGTCATGGAACCATTCATTCATGGGTAGTTGGTAATGAAGTAAATAACAATATGCCGGCTCATTATATTGGTAACATGTCTGTAGACCAGTATGCGGCTGACTATGCAAAACAGTTCCGTGTTATTTATAATGCTGTAAAGAGCCAGAACAGAGATGCAAGAGTATATACAAATATCGACCAGAGATGGAGCTTTGTAGATGCAGCTAATCCATTACAGTATCCATCCAAGACATTTATTGATTTATTTGCTTCCAATATTAAGTCTACAGGTGACATTGATTGGGCATTATCTATTCATCCACATGCAATCCCAATGTCAAATGCAAGATTCTGGTCTATTCCGGCACCTTATTCAGGACTTAATTTAGTAAATGGTTCTGATAATACAAAGATGGCAACCGTTCAGAACATGGAAGTATTTGTAAACCATATGAAGCAGGCACAGATGCTTTCACCGGCAGGTACAGTAAGACATATCATTATCACAGAGTTAGGATTTAGTTCAACAACAACAAGTGAGGGATATGTATCAGACCAGCAGACACAGGCAGCAGCTATGGTATATGCATTCAAGAAATTCCAGTCCTTACCGGAAATTGAAGCATTTATCATTCATAAGCATTTAGATGATGCCGGAGAAGTTGCAATCGGCAGATCTTATGGATTAAAGACAATTTCCAATACACCGAAGTTTGCATATAATGTATTTAAGACAATGGACAGCAATCCAAGCACCTGTGATTTCGCATTACCAATTATTGGTGTTTCAAGCTGGCAGCAGTTAGGATTAAATTAATAAAGAATAGAAATATCATAAAAAGACCGTCACTTTGGTGGCGGTTTTTTTTGCATAATATGCAAAAAAAATAGAGGATTTATTAAAAATCATAAAAAAATCTTTACATTTTTATTCATATGGAATATACTAAGGAAAGTTCAATACAGATTAGAAGCAACCAAAGGCGGTTATTACTTGTTTTTTGGTTGCTTTTTTTATTGAAACTTTCAGATAAATATATAATGAACACACAAGTTATCTGATTAACTGATAATTATGAGTAATAAAAGTTAGAAGGAGAAAAAGAGATGTTTGATGCAAAAATGAATGTTCCTGAAGCCCCACTTCATAGAGCTGAATTTGAACATGACAACTGTGGTATCGGTGCTGTTGTTAACATCAAGGGTACAAAGACAAGAGAAACTGTTGAAAATGCACTCCGCATCGTAGAGAACCTGGAGCATAGAGCCGGTAAAGATGCAGAAGGCAAAACCGGTGATGGTGTAGGTATTCTTGTACAGATTTGTCATAAGTTCTTTGTGAAGGTAACCAAACCTTTAGGAATCGAATTGGGAGGAGAAAGAGAATACGGTGTAGGTATGTTCTTTTTCCCACAGGATGAGCTGAAAAGAAACCAGGCAAAGAAGATGTTTGAAATCATTGTAGAAAAAGAAGGCCTTGAGTTTTTAGGCTGGAGAGAGGTGCCATGTGTACCATCTGTGCTTGGTCACAAGGCTGTGGAATGTATGCCATACATTATGCAGGCCTTTGTAAAAAAGCCGGCTAATGTAGAAAAGGGTCTGGATTTTGACAGAAAGCTGTATATTGCAAGACGTGTATTTGAGCAAAGCTCTGATAACACCTATGTAGTATCCTTAAGTAGCAGAACTATCGTTTATAAGGGTATGTTCTTGGTAAAACAGCTTCGAACCTTCTTTATGGATTTACAGAGTGAGGATTATGAGTCAGCAATTGCTATCGTACATTCTCGTTTCTCTACGAATACAAACCCAAGCTGGGAACGTGCACATCCAAACAGATTTATCGTACATAACGGAGAAATCAATACCATTCGTGGCAATGTAGATAAAATGATTGCGCGTGAAGAAAATATGGAATCTGAGCACTTAAAAGGAGAGTTCCATAAGATTTTACCGGTTGTTAATGCACAGGGTTCTGACTCTGCTATGTTGGATAACACATTGGAATTTTTAGTTATGAGTGGTATGGACCTTCCACTTGCCGTTATGATTACCATTCCTGAGCCATGGGCAAATAATAAAACAATGTCTCAAAGCAAGAAGGACTTTTATCAGTATTATGCAACAATGATGGAGCCATGGGATGGACCGGCCTCTATTCTGTTTTCAGATGGTGATGTCATGGGTGCTGTACTTGATCGTAACGGACTTCGTCCATCACGTTATTACATTACAACTGATGACCAGTTAATTCTTTCTTCTGAGGTAGGTGTACTTCCAATTGACCCTACAAAGATTGTAAAAAAAGACAGACTTCGCCCAGGTAAGATGCTTTTAGTAGATACTGTGAAGGGAGAAGTTATCGACGATAATACTTTAAAGGAAAAATATGCAAAGAGACAGCCATACGGTGCCTGGCTTGATTCAAACTTAGTAACTCTGGCAGAGCTGAAAATCCCTAATATGAGAGTACCGGAGTTTACTTATGAAGAACGTCAGAGAATGCAGAAAGCCTTTGGTTATACTTATGATGAACTAAAGAGCAGTATTTTACCAATGGCCAAATCAGGCGCAGAAGCGATTGCAGCAATGGGTGTTGATACACCAATCCCTGTATTATCCAAGAGCCATCATCAGCTTTCTCATTCCTTTAAACAGTTATTTGCGCAGGTAACCAATCCACCTATTGATGCGATTCGTGAAGAGGTTGTTACAAGCACAAGCGTTTATATTGGAAAAGATGGTAACCTCCTGGAAGATAAGGAAGAAAACTGTCATGTATTAAAGGTAAATAATCCGATTTTAACTTCTACAGATATGTTAAAGATTAAGAACATGAAAAAGGAAGGCTTCCATGTAGTAACCATTCCTATTATCTATTACAAGAATACAAGCCTGGAAAGAGCTATTGAGCATTTACATGTAGAGGTAGACAGAGCCTATCGTGATGGTGCAAACATCATCATCCTTTCAGACAGAGGTGAGGATGAAAACCACGTTGCTATTCCTTCTTTACTTGCTGTGTCAGCAATGCAAAAGCACCTGGTTCGTACCAAGAAGAGAACAAGCGTGGCACTTTTATTAGAGTCTGCAGAGCCAAGAGAAGTACATGATTTTGCAACCTTACTTGGTTATGGTGCAAGTGCAATTAACCCATATTTAGCACAGGAGTCTATCAAAGAGCTGATTGACAATGGTATGTTAGATAAGGATTATTATGCTGCTGTAGATGATTATAATAATGCAATCCTTCATGGTATTGTAAAGATTGCATCCAAGATGGGTATTTCTACTATCCAGTCTTACTCAGGTTCTCAGATTTTTGAGGCAATTGGTATTGATTATGATGTCATCAATAAATACTTTACGAACACAGTATGTCGTGTAGGTGGTATCACATTAAAGGATATTGAAAAAACAGTAGACGATTTACATTCTATGGCGTTTGACCCATTGGGACTTGCAACAGATTTAACCTTAGACAGCCCGGGACAGCATAAAGCAAGAGGTGGTGCAGAGGAGCATTTATACAATCCGGCTACCATTCACTTATTACAGCAGTCTACCAAGCTTGGCGATTACGAGATGTTCAAGCAGTACACTGCTTTGGTAAATGATGAGGACAGCATCAAGAACTTAAGAGGTCTGATGGACTTTAATTATCCAAAGAAAGGCGTACCTATCGAGGAAGTAGAAAGCGTAGACAGCATTGTTACCAGATTTAAGACTGGTGCGATGTCTTATGGTTCTATTTCTAAGGAAGCGCATGAAACACTTGCCATTGCCATGAACAGATTACACGGTAAGTCAAACTCCGGTGAAGGTGGAGAAGACTTAGAGAGAATGATTATCGGACCGGATGGTATCAATCGTTGTTCAGCAATCAAGCAGGTTGCCAGCGGACGTTTTGGTGTAACCAGCAGATATTTAGTCAGTGCACAGGAAATCCAGATTAAGATGGCACAGGGTGCAAAACCGGGTGAAGGCGGACATCTGCCGGCAGGAAAGGTTTATCCCTGGATTGCCAAGACAAGACACTCAACCCCTGGTGTAGGATTAATTTCACCACCACCTCATCATGATATTTATTCTATTGAGGACTTGGCACAGTTAATTTATGATTTAAAGAATGCAAATAAAGATGCAAGAATCAGTGTTAAGCTTGTTTCAGAAGCAGGTGTAGGTACTGTCGCAGCAGGTGTTGCAAAGGCAGGCGCACAGGTTGTCTTGATTTCAGGTTATGACGGAGGTACAGGTGCAGCTCCAAGAAGCTCTATCCATAATGCAGGACTTCCTTGGGAGTTGGGACTTGCAGAGACACACCAGACCTTGATTCAGAATGGTTTGAGACAAAAGGTACGTATTGAAACAGATGGTAAGCTGATGAGTGGTCGTGATGTTGCGATTGCAGCAATGCTTGGTGCAGAGGAGTTTGGCTTTGCGACAGCACCACTTGTAACGATGGGCTGTGTCATGATGCGTGTATGTAACTTAGATACCTGTCCGGTTGGTGTTGCTACACAAAATCCTGAGCTTCGTAAGAGGTTTAAAGGAAAGCCGGAGTACGTTATGAACTTTATGAAGTTCATTGCACAGGAGCTTCGTGAATATATGGCTAAGCTTGGAGTCAGAACAGTAGATGAATTGGTAGGTAGAAGTGACCTCTTAAAATTAAAGGAAGATTTACCGGCTGATATGATTAAGCTTGATTTAAGCCAGATTTTGAATAATCCATATGTAAAAGAAAAAGCTGTATTTGATCCAAAGCAGGTTTATGATTTCGAATTAGAAAAGACCTTAGACGAAAAGGTATTGATGAAGCAGCTTGAAAAGGCATTGGAAACAAAGCAGAAGAGAAGTATTGAGGTAGATGTTACCAATACAGACAGATCCTTTGGTACCATCTTTGGTTCTGAAATTACAAAGCGTTACAACGATACCTTAGAGGAGGATACCTTCCGCGTACTTTGTAAAGGTGCTGGTGGACAGAGCTTTGGTGCATTTATTCCAAAGGGACTTACCTTAGAGCTTGTTGGTGATTCGAATGACTACTTTGGTAAGGGACTTTCCGGTGGTAAGCTGATTGTATACCCACCAAAGGGAAGCAAGTTTGAACAGGATAAAAATATCATTATTGGTAACGTGGCACTGTATGGCGCGACAAGTGGAAAGGCTTACATCAACGGTGTTGCAGGAGAACGTTTCTGTGTACGTAACTCCGGTGCAATTGCAGTTGTAGAAGGCGTTGGCGACCACGGTTGTGAATATATGACAGGTGGACGTGTAGTAGTCCTTGGTAAGACTGGAAAGAACTTTGCAGCTGGTATGAGCGGTGGTATTGCATA
The DNA here is from genome assembly GCA_945864145.1 of uncultured Lachnospiraceae bacterium. GTDB lineage: Bacteria > Bacillota > Clostridia > Lachnospirales > Lachnospiraceae > COE1. Next base: position 27,410 of record CAMBAN010000029.1, read on the forward strand.
CGTATTAGACGAAAACAATGACCTTTATATGAGAGTCAATAAGGAAATGGTTTCCATGAGTGAAATCACAAACAAATATGATGTTATGGAGCTCAAGGATATGATTCAGGAGCATGTTGCATTGACAAACTCAGAAAAGGGTAAATTGATTTTAGACAATTTCGGCGAATACTTACCTAAGTTCAAGAAAATCATTCCATATGATTACGACAGAATGTTAAGAACTATCGTACAGATGGAGGAAAAAGGACTTAGCGCAGAGCAGGCTCAGATTGAAGCCTTTTATGCAAATACCCGTAAATAGAAAATGACAGCAATGTCAGTTGGAAAGGAAAGAAAAGCATGGGAAAGCCAACAGGTTTTTTAGAATATGAGAGAAAAACATCCGAAGCTGAAAAGCCAAAGGATAGAATTAAACATTTTAATGAATTTCATACACATCTTTCAATGGAAGAACAGCAAAAACAAGGCGCAAGATGTATGGAATGTGGCGTTCCGTTTTGCCAGGCTGGAATGACAATCGCAGGTATGACCTCCGGTTGTCCTCTCCACAATCTGGTACCGGAATGGAATGACCTTGTATATGAAGGAAATTGGGAAAGAGCGTATAACAGACTGGTAAAAACAAATAATTTCCCTGAATTTACTTCAAGAGTATGTCCGGCATTATGTGAAAATGCTTGTACCTGTGGACTCAACGGTTCACCGGTTGCTACCAAGGAGAATGAATATGCCATTATCGAAAATGCATATGCAACAGGACTTGCAGCTCCAAAGCCACCCAAGGTACGTACCAATAAGCGTGTAGCTGTTATAGGAAGCGGTCCTTCCGGACTTGCAGTTGCAGATATGTTAAATAAGCGCGGACATTCTGTTACTGTATTTGAAAGAAATGACCGTATTGGTGGTCTTTTGATGTATGGTATTCCTAACATGAAGTTAGAAAAGCACATCATTGACCGTAAAGTAAGGGTAATGGAAGAGGAAGGTG
>CAMBAN010000030.1 GCA_945864145.1 uncultured Lachnospiraceae bacterium
ACAGGAACCCAGTATTTACCTGTGGATTCCATACAGACATCATGGCAATCATTGTTGAGAAGCCATTGACTGAACTGCCACACAATTAAACTAAGGCGCTTAAACAATTCTTAGTGTACGGATTCGTAATACCACTCATTTGTGCTTGAAAAGGCAGAACTTACACTGATTAGTATGCTGTCTAAAACGAAGAAAGTTTTTACAACTTCTCCTACCGTGCTTTGTAGTATAGCTTCTTGTAGACAATTTTACAGCACAACGTAGAGAGTTGGAACACTTTCATGACTATTTGTGCCGCCAACCGAAGGCGGCGGAATGGGGATTAGGATAAGAACGATTGATGGTGAATTACTGCTTCTCAGGATATCTGATATAGAGCAATATGAAGCCAAAAAGAAGGAATATGACATGATTACAAAGTATTCAAAACTTGGAATAAGTATGTCTATGCCAAGGGAGTTTGGAATCTGTAACGGTGGTAAAAATGCCTATATGCTACTGACGTGGATTGAAGTAAGTATTCCGTATTGTATTGGGCAGATTGATGCTTATTTTGATGATGATATACCAGATGATTTTTGGATTGCAAATGCAGTATATGTAGCGCAGGCGTCTTTGTTTTCTATTAAATGGGCGGAAAAGTTCGGACAAGAAGATATTGACGGAATGGTTAAAAGAGCAAGAATTTCATTTGAAAATTATGATGATTTCCGTTTAAATATTCCTAAGTGGTATACAAATGAATATCGAACAAAGTATAAGGATGTGGTAAATTGAAAACTAAAACAGCTTGATGATAACTTTATTTTTAGAAATGAATTGATTATAATGACTTAAAAATGGAATTCATAATCGTGCAATGCATATTAGTGGTGCATTTAGTATAAATGAAAAAGCTACATACTTAGTGCAAGTAGGCTGCGAAGTAGAGAAGCCACAGTGGATGTAATTAGACAACGTTCTTGGTGAAAATGAGGAAGTAATTATTTAAAAATAGAAAAAAGTAACAAAAAATTATTGAGAAAAACAGTAGAGAAATCTGCTGTTTTTTTATATAATATAAATAGTCAGAAAAAAATAAGAAGAGCACTGAAAGAATAGAACATATTGAGTTTCGTGTTCTATATTTTATACAAAAGGTATAAATACTTTTTGTATTGCGGATAACCAGGAAAGAAAGGAAGTTCAGACATGGATAAAAAAGCGATGTATCAGCTAACTTATGGATTATTCATTGTAACAGCAAAGGATGGGGCAAAGGATAATGGTTGTATTGTCAACACTGTTAGCCAGGTTACAACAGAACCGAATCGTATTGTGGTAGCAGTAAACAAACAAAATTATACACACGATATGATAGCAAAAACAGGACAATTTAATGTATCCATTCTTACTGAGGGGTCAAAATTTGAGACTTACAAGCACTGGGGTTTTCAGAGTGGAAAGGATGTAGACAAAACAGAGGAAATTACCTATAAAAGAGCTGCCAATGGCATTATCTATATTGCGGAAGAAACAAATGCTTTTCTGTCAGCAAAGGTAGTGACAGCTACTGATTTGGGTACGCATACACTGTTTTTGGCTGATGTAACAGATGGAGAGGTATTATCAAAGGATCCTTCCGTTACCTATGCTTACTATCAGAAAAATATCAAGACAGCTCCAAAAACAGAAACAAAGAAAAAAGGCTTTATTTGTACCGTTTGCGGATACATTTATGAGGGTGATACGTTACCGGCAGATTTCATTTGCCCATGGTGTAAGCACCCGGCATCAGATTTTAAACCAATAGAAGAGGAACCAGTAAAACAGGAGGGAACAAACATGAACAAGTATCAGGGAACACAAACAGAAAAGAACTTAGAGGCTGCTTTTGCAGGAGAGTCACAGGCAAGAAATAAATATACTTATTTTGCATCTGTTGCTAAGAAAGAGGGTTATGAGCAGATTGCCGCTCTTTTCTTGAAAACAGCAGACAATGAAAAAGAACATGCAAAAATGTGGTTTAAGGAATTGAATGGCATTGGTGATACCGCTCAGAATTTAAATGCTGCAGCAGATGGTGAAAACTATGAGTGGACAGATATGTATGAGGATTTTGCAAAAACAGCAGAAGCAGAAGGATTTTCTGAGTTAGCAGCAAAATTCCGTGCAGTTGGAGCAATTGAAAAGCAGCATGAGGAACGTTACAGAGCTTTGTTAAAGAATGTGGAAACAGCACAGGTATTTGAAAAGAGCGAGGTTAAGGTGTGGGAGTGCAGAAACTGCGGACATATCGTAGTAGGTACTAAGGCACCGGAGGTTTGCCCGGTATGTAATCACCCACAGAGCTATTTTGAAGTACAGGAAAAGAATTACTAATTATGAAAATATTAGTGATTGGCGGCAGCTACTTTTTGGGAAAAGCTTTTGTAACAGAGGCAAAGAATGTGCATGAGCTGACCTTGATAAATCGAGGAAACAGACCATATCGAGACGAAAAAATCAAGGAATATAAAATAGACAGAAGAGACCAAAAGGCGCTTGCAGCTTTAGAAAACCAACAGTATGATGCAGTGGTTGATTTTTGTGCGTATGAAAAGGGAGATATCTCCCTTTTCTTGGCATATAGCAAAATAAAGACCAAACAATATATTTTTATTAGTACCTGCGATGTATATCAAAAAGGAACCGGACATATCCTGAAGGAAGATGAGCCTTTTGAAACTTGTGTGTTTGCTGGACAAGAAGGAGCTTATATCTGTGGAAAGGTTGCCTTGGAAAAGGAGCTTTCAGAGGTAGCGGTTAAATATGACATACATGTCACTTCTATCAGACCGGCATTTATTTATGGACCTGAGAATTACGCAGACAGAGAGTCTGTTTATTTTAGATGGATTATGCAGGCAAAGCAAATTCTGCATCCGGTGGATGCAACAGGACAGTTTCAAATGGTCTATGTGAAGGATGTGGCAAAGGCAATTTTATGCACGCTTGGAAATCCAAAGGCATATGGAAAAGCCTTTAATCTATGCAGACCGGAGCTTATGACCTATGATGCATTTTATGAAATGCTTTCTGCACTTTTCGAAGGAACCTTCGAAAAAGTGGACATTGACGTAGATACGGTGCTTGCAAGACAAATTCCGCTTCCATTTCCACTATTAAAGGAGGAATCGGAATGGTATGATGGTAGTGCCATTGAGAGTATCGGCTTTTCTTATACAGAGCTGTTAGAAGGCATGCGGGAAACCCTGGCGTGGTTTCAGGCAAATTGGAGATAACAATGGAAATTAATCAAGTATTACAGGAACTGGATGAACTGTTTGCCAAAAACAGACTGGACCAGGTAGAGACATTTTTAGTATCACATTATGAGCAGGCTGTTACAGAGCAGGACTTGGGTTCTGCTCTTAGTCTTTTAAATGAATTAATCGGATTTTACAGAGAAATGACGATACCACAAAAGGCAGAAGAAACAGCAAAGCTTATTTTGGAGACGATTGATAAGGCTGGCTTGAAGGGAACGCTGGCAGAAGGAACGTCCCTGATGAACATTGCCAATGCCTATCGTTTTTTAGAAAAATATCAAGATTCGGCACGTTGCTATGAGGATGTTGGTAAACTTTATGAACAACTTTTGCCCAAGGATGATTTCAGATGGGCAAGTCTTTATAATAACCAGAGTCTTTTATTTAATACACAGGGAGACTATAAAAAAGCTGCACAGAGTTTATTACAGGCATTGGAAATTGTAAAGAAGCAGGAAAATGCTGATATTGAGCTTGCTGTTACGTATACCAATTTAGGTCAGGCGTATACGAGACTTGGAGAAGAGGATAAGGCAGAGGATGCTTTAAGAGCAGCTGAACAGATATTTGAAAAGACTGAGAAAAAGGACTATCACTATAGTGGCTGTGCAAATGCCCTGGGTGCACTTTTTTATCAGAAAAAAGAATATGAGAAAGCGATATCTTACTATGAAGAAGCACTTTTAAATATTCATGATACAGTAGGTGTGACACAAAACTATGAGGCTGTTCATACAAATCTGATGGAAGTATATGCAGCAGCTGGCATACAAGTGCCTGAGTCTATGCTTGATTTGTGTGAGGCATATTATAAAACCTGTGGTGCACCTATGATACAGGAGCAGTTTAGTGAGTTTGCGGGACATATTGCAGTAGGAATGTGTGGAGAGGGTTCAGAGTGCTTTGGCTTTGAAGACAAGATATCCTTAGACCATGACTGCGGACCTGGCTTTTGTCTGTTTGTGACGGAGGAAGTGTATGCACAGATTGGCGAGGCACTACAAAAAGCATATGAATCGTTGCCCCGTATTTTCATGGGCAATATCAGAAGGGAAACCTCCTATGGAAGCGGGCGTGTAGGTGTATGCACCATCAATCAGTTTTATGCACGTGTACTTGGTGGATATCCAATTCCAACGACAGAGGAAATGTGGAAAACTATTCCGGAATACGCACTTGCCTGTGGAACAAACGGTAGAGTATTTACAGACCCGGAGGGCATTTTCAGTGATATCAGAAAGGCACTTCTTTCCTACTATCCGGATGCAGTCTGGAAAGAAAAGCTTGCAAGAACATTAATGAGCTGTGCACAGGCCGGTCAGTATAACTACGGCAGAATGATGGCACGAAAGGAATTTGTAACGGCAGACTTAGCGCTTGCGGAATATATGAAACAAGTATTGCAGTGTGTTTTTCTAATAAATAGAAAATATGCTCCTTACTATAAATGGCTTCACAAGGGCGTAAAGGAGCTTCCTGTTTTACCGGAAATCGCGTATTTGCTGGAGGCAATTCATGATATGCCCTGTCAAAAGGAGGCGTGGGAGAATAAACGCTATCAAAGTGCGCCAAATGAGCAGGATATGATAGCTATGACAATAGAGGTCATTGCAAAGCTGATTGTAGCACAACTGCAAAAAATGGGACTTTCCGAAAGCGATGACCCATATTTAGAGGTGCAGGGAAAAGAGGTTTTAAAGCATATGGAAAAGCAGGATGAAAAGAGAGAGCTGACAAAAGAGGAAAAAATAGCGTTGATTGTAGAACTGGAATGGAAACAGTTCGACCAGGTACAAAATGAGGGCGGCAGAGCTGACTGTCAGGATGACTGGAATACCTTTTCCCTTATGAGAAAGAGCCAGTACATGACTTGGACAGAGGATATGCTGTCTGAATATATATGGCATTTTCAAGAGTGCCTGAAAAAAGGACGGAATTTGATTACAGAAAAATATGGCAGAATGATGGAAAGTACAACACCGGAAAAATATGAAAAAATAAAAGATGCCTTCCCGCCACTTTCAGAAGAGAGAAAAGCGATACAGGAAGCAATTATTTCCATTCAGGTGAACTGGATGGAGGAATTTGCAAAAAAGTATCCGCAAATGGCAGGTAATGCAAGAAGCATCCATACGTCAGAGGATAATCCTTATAATACGTCTTATGAGACTTATTTAAGAGGAGAGCTTGGAACTTACTCTGAGGAGCTTCTAAGTCTGTATGGCAGATTTATTGCAGGACTTGCAAAGGAAGGGAAGAACCTCGCTTACGAAACGATGACGAATACAGCCAGGCTGTATGGCTATGAATCTGTGGAAGCAGCGGAGAAGGCACTGGAAAGGTAAGGTGGCATGTGAGAAGGGGAATAGCAGTCTTAATTAGTATGATTACTATCAGCTTTGGAATGACAGTCAATGGAATGGAGGGGGACATTTCAGAAGCAGAAGACATCGTAGCTGCTCAACCGGTACAGACAGAAAAGGAAGAAGAATATGTGATTGTAATTGATGCAGGGCATCAGGCGGTTTGCGATTTATCTTTGGAACCGATAGGTCCTGGTGCAAAAGAAATGAAAAGGAAGGTATCAGCAGGAGCGGTAGGCTGTGTCACAAAGCTGGCAGAATACGAGCTGAATCTTCAGGTAGCACTGAAGCTGCAAAGTATTTTAGAGGAACGTGGCTATACAGTGGTCATGGTGCGTACTACCCATGATGTGAATATCAGTAATAGCCAAAGGGCACAGATTGCCAATGAAGCGAAAGCAGATGCTTTTATCAGAATCCATGCAAACAGCTTTACTGACAGCTCTGCACGAGGAATTCTGACCGTATGTCAGACAAGGAAAAACCCTTATAACGGTGCTCTCTATGAAAAAAGCAGGCTGTTGTCTGACTGTGTGCTGTCACAGATGATGGAAGAGACAGGAGCCAAAGGAAAAGTATGGGAAACAGACACGATGAGTGGTATCAACTGGTGTGAAACACCTGTGACGATTGTAGAAATGGGATATATGTCCAATCCAAAGGAAGACAGACTCATGGCGACAGAGGATTATCAAAATAAGCTCACAATCGGGATGGCAGATGGGATTGATGCATATTTTGCCGGTTTGTCAGCAGAATAAAAGTGTGCTATGATAAACAAAACGTTAAAATGGAGGAATATTATGGCAAGCTGTGATACCTGCGCTTATTATGGTTATGATGACGAGGATGAGTGCTATTATTGCGAGGTCAATATGGACGAGGATGATGCTGTCCGTTTGAGCCAGGGTCATTATAAGGAATGTCCGTATTATCGAAATGGTGATGAATACGCTGTGGTAAGACATCAAATGTAAGGAAGGAAAAGTTTTTTGGTATGTATGTAATTGTAGGACTGGGAAATCCGGATAAGGAATATGATAATACCAGACACAATATCGGATTTTCTGCAATCGACTATTTAGCTGATAAATATGACATTCGTGTCAACGAAGTAAAGCATAAGGCAATGCTTGGAAAAGGCATTATCAATGGACAAAAGGTGGTACTGGTAAAACCGCTTACGTATATGAACTTAAGCGGTGAGGCTGTCAGAGCTGTTATAGATTATTATAAAATAGAAGAAGAAAATGAACTGATAGTCATCTATGATGATATCAGTCTGGATGTAGGACAGCTTCGCATTCGTAAAAAGGGAAGTGCTGGTGGGCATAATGGTATCAAAAATATTATTTTACATTTAGGTCATGATACCTTTGAACGAATTAAAATCGGTGTTGGAGAAAAGCCAAAGGGCTATGATTTGGCAGACTATGTGTTAGGACATTTCAGTAAGGAAGAACTGACAATTATGTCAGAAAGTATGAAGAATGTAGATGGCGCAGTGAATCTGATGCTTCAGGATCAGGTAGACGAAGCCATGAACCAGTATAATAAAAAGCGAGGATAGTAAGACGTGAATGCATTGTTAGCACCGCTGTCAGAGCTGGGAGAATTTGAACAAATGAAACGCGAGCTTACCAAAGAAAAAGGTAAGCTCAGTATTTCAGGGTGTGTAGATTCTCAAAAGCTGCATATGATTTTTGGAGTAGGGGAAGCATTTCCCATCAAATTGATTGTGACTTATAGTGATTTGCGCGCAAAGGAAATATTGGACGACTGCAGATTGTACTGTAAGGAGTCCTATTTTTTTCCTGCTAAGGATTTGATTTTTTTTCAGTCAGATATTCACAGCAACCAATTGACCAAGGAACGCATTGAGGTATTAAAAAAACTTCAGGAGAGGCAACCGGTAACGATTGTCACGACTTTTTCTGCCCTGATGGCGCAGCAGATGCCGCTTGAGCTATGGACAAATTATGTAGTGACCATCAACCGGGATAGTGTAGTAGAGGAAAGTGCCCTTGCAAAAAAGCTGGTGGAAATGGGATATGAAAAAAACTATCAGGTAGAGGCACCGGGACAGTTTTCCATCCGTGGCGGTATTGTAGATATTTTTGATTTGACAATGGAAAATCCGATACGTATCGAGCTTTGGGGTGATGAAATCGAGTCTATCCGTTCCTTTGATATTTTGAGCCAGCGCTCTATTGAAAATCTGACAGAGGTGTCAATTTATCCTGCAACTGAGCTTATTTTGTCAAAGACCATTTTAGAGGATGGTCTGCGTATGATGGAAAAGGAAGCGAAAAGAGTAGCAGAAGTTTTTAGAAAAGAAACAAAGCCGGAGGAGGCACATCGTATTGAAGTGCAGTTTTCAGAGCTAAAAGAACAGGCTGTTGAATTTAAAAACTATGTAAATCTGGAAAGCTATTTACCCTATTTCTATGATAAGACCCAATCTTTACTGGGCTGTTTTGGTGACAATGATTGTTGTGTCTACTTGGATGAGCCGATGCGCATAGAGGAGCATGCCTCAGCGGTAGAACTTGAGTTTAGGGAAAGTATGACTGCAAGAGCAGACAAGGGATATCTTTTACCAAAGCAAATGGATGTATTATTTTCTCAAAAACAGGTATTTGCCATGCTCGAGGGCATGAGAGTAGCAGCCTTGTCAGCACTGGATTATAAAAGCTTTCCATTAAAGCTTCCAAACAGATATACCATAAATGCCAGAAGTGTATCCTCTTACAACAACAGTTTTCCTGAGCTTGTAAAGGATTTAAAAAATTATAAGAAAAACGGATATCGTGTGCTTTTGATGTCTGCGTCTTCTACCAGAGCAAAGAGACTTGCCAATGATTTAATGGATGAGGGGCTTATGGCATTTTACTCAGAGCAGTCTGAGCATTTGTTACAGCCTGGTGAAATCATGACCTATTATGGAAATGTACTAAAGGGATTCGAATATCCGCTTTTAAAATTCGTCGTGATTTCTGAGACAGATATTTTTGGAAAACAGAATAAAAAGAAGAAAAAGAAAAAACTGTACGAAGGACAGAAAATCCATGATTTTACAGAGTTAAAGGTTGGAGACTATGTAGTGCATGAAAATCATGGACTTGGCATTTACAGAGGAATTGAAAAGGTTGAAGTAGATAAGGTAGTAAAGGACTATATGAAGATTGAGTATCGTGACGGTGGCAATCTTTATGTGCTGGCTACGGGACTTGATGTGATTCAAAAATATGCCTCTGCAGATGCCGCAAAAACGCCAAAGCTAAATAAACTGGGCACACAGGAATGGCATAAAACAAAAACAAAAGTAAAAACGGCAGTCAATGAGATTGCAAAGGATTTGGTTGAACTGTATGCGGTACGCCAGGAAAAGCAGGGCTTTGTCTTTAGCAAGGATACGGTGTGGCAGCAGGAGTTTGAAGAGATGTTTCCTTTTGATGAGACAGAGGACCAGCTTCTTGCCATTGAAGCGACCAAGGCGGATATGGAAAGCTCCCGCATCATGGACAGATTGATTTGTGGTGACGTAGGGTATGGAAAAACAGAAATTGCTATCAGAGCCGCTTTTAAAGCAGTGCAGGATGGAAAACAGGTGGCATTTTTAGTACCGACTACTATTTTAGCCCAACAGCATTACCATACTTTTGTACAGCGTATGAAGGATTTTCCGGTCAGAATAGATATGATGTCCCGTTTTCGCACGGCAGCAGAGCAGAAAAAGACAATTGAGGACTTGCGAAAGGGCATGGTGGATATTGTCATCGGTACGCACAGACTGCTTTCAGAAGATATTAAGTATAAGGATTTAGGTCTTTTAATCGTCGATGAGGAGCAACGCTTTGGCGTGCGTCATAAGGAAAAAATAAAGCAGGTAAAGGAAAATGTTGATGTACTTACCTTAACGGCTACGCCGATTCCAAGAACACTTCACATGAGTCTTGTAGGTATTCGTGATATGAGTGTCTTAGAGGAGGCACCAAGCGAAAGACAGCCGATTCAGACCTATGTTATGGAATATAATGAGGAAATGGTCAGAGAAGCCATTGTAAGAGAATTATCCAGACAGGGACAGGTCTATTATGTATATAACAGAGTAAACAATATCGCAGATGTAGCGGCAAGAATTGGAAAGCTTGTGCCGGAGGCAAATGTAGCCTTTGCACATGGACAGATGAAGGAGCATGAGCTGGAAAAAATCATGTTTGACTTCATTAATGGAGAAATTGATGTCCTGGTTGCTACAACCATTATTGAAACAGGACTGGATATCTCCAATGTCAACACAATGATTATCCATGATTCTGACAGTATGGGTCTTTCCCAGCTCTATCAGCTGAGAGGAAGAGTAGGACGTTCCAATCGTACCTCTTATGCCTTTTTGATGTATAAAAAGGATAAAATGTTAAAAGAGGTTGCGGAAAAACGTTTACAGGCAATCAAAGAATTTACAGACCTTGGAAGTGGCTTTAAGATTGCCATGCGTGACCTGGAAATCCGTGGTGCAGGTAATCTGCTTGGGGAAAGGCAGCATGGTCATATGGAGGCAGTAGGTTATGACCTTTATTGTAAAATGCTAAATGAAGCAGTCAAAACTTTAAAGGGTACGAAGCGCTTAGAAGAGGATTTCAACACCTATGTAGATATGGATGTGGATGCCTTTATTCCGGCTTCTTATATTGTGAATGAGGTACAAAAGCTGGATATTTATAAGCGTATTGCAAGCCTGGAAAGCGACAGTGAATGTGAGGATATGAGAGCAGAGCTCTTGGACCGCTTTGGAAATATCCCGAAATCTGTGGAAAACCTGATACAGATTTCTCTTATTCGCGTGCTTGCTCATGAACGGTTTGTAACAGAAATCAAAGGAAAGGTAGGCAATGTGACCTTTTTTATGGAACCGATGGCACCGGTGCATGTAGAAAGACTGCCTGCTCTTATGGAAAAATATAAGGGCGTACTTTCCTTTACAGCCAAAGGGACACCTAATTTTGTCTTAAAATATAAAAAATACGGTTTGGTAGAAAAAGAAGCAGACCTCATGATAAGTCATACCAGACAGATTTTAAATGAAATGAAGCTATTATATGATGATGTGATACAAAAGTGATAGGTAAGGAGGAAAAAACATGGAGTACAGAGAAATGAAAAACATCGGCACAAAGACCTCTCTTTTAGGATTTGGCTGTATGCGTTTTCCAACCAATGCAGATGGAAGCATCAATGAAGAGGAAGCGCTGGCAATGATTGACAAGGCATATCATGCGGGAGTCAATTATTTTGATACCGCATATCCTTATCATGGAGGAAAGAGCGAGGGCGTAACAGGAAAGGCGCTTGCCAGATATCCGAGAGACAGCTACTATCTGGCTACAAAGCTGCCAATCTGGGCAATCCAGACGATTGAGGACGTAGAGCGTATTTTCCATGAGCAGTTAGACAGATTACAAAAGGACTATGTTGATTTTTATCTGTTGCATGCGCTGAATAAGAATCGCTGGGAGCTTATTAAAGAACTGCATATTATAGAATATTGTGAAAAATTAAGAGCGGAAGGAAAAATCAAATATTTGGGATTTTCTTTCCATGATAGTTATGAGGTATTTGAAGAGATTCTTACCTCTTATCATTGGGACTTTTGTCAAATTCAGTTAAATTATATGGATAAAGATGAGCAGGCGACCTTAAAGGGTGTAGAGCTTGCAGAACGCTTACATATCCCAATGGTGATTATGGAACCGGTAAAGGGCGGTTCTTTGGCACAGCTTCCGGAGGATATTTCCAAACTGTTTCGTGCTGTTAAGCCGGAGGCTTCCGATTCCTCCTGGGCACTTCGTTATGTAGCAAGCTTTTCCAATATCAAGGTAGTGTTAAGTGGTATGTCTACGATGGCACAGGTAGAGGACAATTTAAAGACCTTTACTGACTTTGAACCGTTAAGCGAGAAAGAACAGGAAACAGTCATGCAGGTAGCAGATGCTTTACATGCAAGAGTGCAAAATGGCTGTACAGGCTGTAAGTATTGCATGCCATGTCCTGCAGGAGTCAATATCCCTGGCAGCTTCCAGGTATGGAATGAATATCATATGTATCAGAATGTACAGGACACCAAAAATACCTGGCGCGGAGAAATTCCTGAGGAAGCAAGACCGAAAAATTGTATTAAGTGCGGTAAATGTGAACGTGTCTGCCCACAAAAGATTTCTATTCGAGAAGACTTGGCAAAAGTACAGGCTGAAATGGATGCTTTGTTTGAAAAATAAAAATATTTTAATAATTTTCAGAAAATAGTTGAATAATTATAAAAAGTGTATTACAATTATATCGAATTCATGGTTTACGTAACATATTTACAGGATATTTTTTGAGGTAGGGGAAACTAATGAGTGAAGGCAGATATAATATTCCAAAAAAGTATAAAGTAGATAAAGGGATGCCACTGGAGGCGCTAAGTCAGCATATTGATAATGATAAATGCAAAAGAATTTTTGAGACAGAGATTGCAAGCGTGACCTGGTGCTATCAAATTATTGATGATAAGGAACAGACAGAGCAGCTGACACCCACGATGCTTATCAGACAACAGGGGATTTCCGTATTTGAGGTATCTATGAAACATAAAGTATCGACAGAGCTTATGACAGAAATGCTTACCAGTCTGATTCCAAAGAGAAGTATCATTACTTATCTTTGCGAGGGAGAGCTTGCTATGGCAGTATATATTCCTTCACAGAATGGTTATGCATCTAAAATGTGCACAACGGATTATTATCCTTTTGATACCGAAAAAATGATAGAAATCATGAACTATGAATATGATGCTGACAAGACAGTGGATCAGATTCATAAACGGATGCTTGCCATGGTCAGACAACAGAAACGTATCATTATGGTGGAAAAGGCGTTTGAAAGCTTAGAACAACACAGTGCAACAAAAAAATCTGACTTAGATTACGTATTTGATGAGGAAGCTTTGGATAAAATCAGAGAGGATGCTGATTTTGTGCAGGAGCAGTTACATGTGCAGGTAAGTTAAACGGTTTTTGTAAGAGGGGAGAGGCGTGATTTCGGATGGAAAATAAGGTACCAACAGCGATTGCAGCAGCAGTGTTAAATTCATTAAAGGGTGGAGTTGTACCAAGAGTAGGCTTAGAGTACATTACCGTAGGCAGAAGAAATGAAATCAGTGCACTTTTGCAGGACGTATCCATTATTGAAAATGGAGGTGCTGCAGTACGTTTTATCGAGGGAAGATATGGCAGTGGAAAAACCTTTATGATGCATGCCTTACGAAATCATGTAATGGAAAAGAATTTTGTAGTAACGGATGTAGAGCTTTCAGTAGATAGGAGACTGGTTGGCAATAAGGGGCAAGGACTTGCTACCTACCGTGAGCTTATTCGCAATATGTCTACCAGTGCATGCCCGGAAAGTGGGGCTTTGCAGGTAATTTTAAATAAATGGATTAGTAACGTGGAAAATGAGGTTGTACAAAAGGATGGACTCACACCCGGAAACGAAGCTTTTGACATTAAAGTAAGCCAAAGAATTTACGATATTACCAATGCTATGGAATCAAAAGTAAATGGCTTTGATTTTGGACGTGTACTTGCAACCTATTACAAAGGGAAAAGGACAGGAAGGGAAGAATTGCAGAGAAATGCCTTCCGTTGGCTTTGCGGAGAATATCGTACCAAAACGGAAGCGAAGACGGATTTAGGAGTCAATTTAATTGTAACTGATGAAAACTGGTATGACTTTATGAAGCTTTTTGCTGATTTTGTGGTAAGGGCAGGTTACGCAGGACTTTATATCTGTATGGATGAGCTGGCAAATATTTATGAGATTCCAAGCAAGGTAGGACGAGATTATAACTACAGTCGTCTGTTATCTATTTATAATGATGCCTTACAGGGACTTGCAAACAATCTTGGAATCATTATCAGTGTAACCAAAGAGGCTATGGAAGACCCGGTAAAGGGCGTTTACAGCTTTGAACCCCTTAGAACCCGTATTGAAGACCAAAGAAAGACCAGGGAAGGTGTCATTCCTTTAAAAGATATGGCAGCACCGATTATTCATTTATCTCCTTTAAATCCGGGAGAAATGTATGTACTGTTGGAAAAATTGACGCAGCTTCATGAAAACGTATATGGCTATGAATCCAAATTCGAGCATGATGACTTTATTTATTTCCTGAAGACAGAATATGCAAAGTGCAAAAATGCCAATGAAATTACAGTCAGGGAAATGGTGCGTAACTATATTACCTTGCTCAATTTGTCACAACAACATCAAAATAAACCAAAAGAAGAAATATTGTGTGCACAATAGGAATGGTAACACGCTAATAAGATAACTATAGAATCATCTCTTTTTTCGGCATTTTGCGGATAGATTTTTACCTTTCTTTCGGATAACATAATCCGTAGAGATAATGATGCTTTCTATGTTCTGGGGAGTACATAAAAAGCAGTAAGGGTTGGAAAGGTGTGATGCTTTATGGTAAAGCCGAAGGAGATTATTAAATCAAGGCGCAGGACAATAGCACTTGTCATTGACAGTGATGGGGAGCTGATTGTTCGGGCGCCTTTTTATGCTACCAATTATGACATCAGCCGTTTTATTGAAGAAAAAGAAAACTGGATTTGGGAGAAATCCTTAGAAGCAAGGAAGCGTATGGCAAACAGACCCAATCTTACACTTCAGGAGGGAGAGACTATTTCCTTTTTAGGGAAAGAGTGTGTCATTCACAGAGGCTTTGTGAAAAAAGTCTATCATGATGAAGATTCCTTTTTGTTGCCGGATACAGAAGATGCAAAGGAAAAATTGATTGCCTGGTATAAAAAGCAGGCAGCGCATATACTAAAGGAAAGAGTTTCCTGTTATGCAGAGCAGATGGCAGTTGAACCTTGCGGAGTACGCATAACATCTGCAAAGACGCGCTGGGGCTCTTGTAGCTACAATAATCATTTGAATTTTAGCTGGAGACTGATTATGTGTCCGCTTGAAGTAGTAGATTATGTTGTGGTGCATGAGCTTTGCCATATTTATCATAAGGACCATAGCAAGAGCTTTTGGAACAATGTTTCCAAGGTGGATGGTGCTTATATAGAGCATGAAAAATGGTTAAAGGATAATCAAAGGCTTATGGACATAGTATGAAAAGAATTTCTAATCACTCAGAGCAAAGGCTCTTTCGTGAAGAAATTCTATGTTTCATACTTGGAAAAAGCTAACGCTTTTTCGCACAAGAACTTCTGGAAAGGTGTGGTAACTGCAATGATAAAAGCTGTAATTTTTGATATGGATGGGGTTTTGATTGATACGGAAAAGCATTACTATGCAGCCTGGCAGCAGGCGGCAAGGGAGGCAGGCTTTCCCTTTACCGGGGAGCATGCACTGATGCTAAGAAGCTGTGATGCAAAAGTAGCCCAAAAGCAAATGCAGGAAATTTTTGGAGAGAGCTTTGACTATTATGCCATCAGAGAGAGAAGAAGAGAGCTGGTAAAGCAGCGCTTAGAACAGTATGGCCTGGAAAAAAAGCCGGGAATTGATGAGATTTTAGCTTTTTTACATGAAAAAGGTTTAAAAACAGCAGTTGCGACAGCAACACCAATCGAGCTTGCAAAGGAGCATTTGACAAAAATCGGTGTCTATGAGCTGTTTGACCAGGTAGTCAGTGCCAAGCAGGTAGAAAAGGGAAAACCGGCGCCGGATGTGTATTTATTTGCCTGTGAGCAGATTGGCAGAAAACCGGAGGAATGTATTGCCGTAGAGGATTCTCCTAATGGTATTCTTGCAGCTTACAGAGCAGGCTGTAAGCCTGTCATGGTGCCTGATTTGACGCCTCCTGATGAAGAGATAAAAAAACTTCTGTTTGCCTGTGTCCAAGATTTGACAGGGCTTGCAGAATTGGTGTAAGGTAAACTTGAAGACTACTTTGGAAAGGGCGTGAAAAGGGATGGAAAACGAAGTATTGAACGAACCAAATTACGTGGAAGAACTGGTTTCCCTTATCAGAAGCGATGAAATAGATGAAAAAACAGCAGAGCAGATAGATAACTATCATGACAACGATATTGCATCTGCGCTTGACCAATTAAATGGATACGAAAGAAAAAAATTATATCAGATACTTGGAGTGGAGCGAGTATCTGAAATTTTTGCTTATTTAGATGATGTAGGAAAATATCTGGATGAGCTGGAACTGGAAAAGGCAGCCGATATCATTGAGCAGATGGATGCCGATGATGCAGTTGACGTTCTGGAGGAAGTAGATGAGGAAACCAGAGAACAGCTGATTAAACTTATGGAGGAGGAATCCAGAGAGGATATCAATCTGATTTGTTCTTATGAGGATGATGAAATCGGTAGTAAAATGACTACCAATTTCATTGAAATCAGTAAAGATTTGACGATTAAACAGGCAATGCGGGAGTTGATTGCCCAGGCTGAGGAAAATGATAATATTACTACCATTTATGTGAAAGCAGAGGATGGTACTTTTTATGGTGCAATTAATTTGAAAGATTTGATTGTTGCCAGAAATTACGTGGAATTAGACTCCCTGATTACACAGTCGTATCCTTATGTGCGTGACCATGAAAACATTGCAGATTGTATTGAACGATTGAAGGATTATGCGGAGGATTCAATTCCAGTCCTCAATGACAGCAATGAATTGATTGGTGTTATTACTTCTCAGGACATTGTAGAGGTTGTCGATGATGAAATGGGAGATGATTACGCGAAGTTAGCCGGTTTGACTGAGGAAGCAGATGTAGAAGAGTCTATTCTGGAAAGCGTGAAAAAACGTATGCCATGGCTTGTGGTACTACTTGCCCTAAGTATGTGTGTATCAACCGTTACAAGTATGTTTGAGGGTGTCATTGCGCAGCTTGCGATTATTGTAAGCTTTCAGTCAGTGATTCTTGGCATGTCCGGTAATGTAGGTACACAGTCACTTGCTGTTACGATTCGTATGCTGATGGATGGGACGGTAGAGACAAAGACGAAGGCATCCATGATTTTTAAAGAAATGCGAATTGGCTTTACAAATGGTTTGCTGCTGGGCACACTTTCTTTTCTGTTTGTAGGTGCCTATGTATGCATTATCAAAGGAAAGACCCCATCCTATGCCTTTGCTATTTCTGCCTGTGTGGGTATCGCTTTACTGCTTGCCATGACGATTTCCAGCATGGTAGGTACGATGGTGCCTCTGTTTTTCTATAAGATTAAGGTAGACCCTGCAGTTGCTTCCGGTCCACTTATCACGACAGTAAACGACCTGGTTGGTGTTGTGACCTATTATGGAATGGCATGGCTGTTGTTGTTACAGGTGCTGAAATTAGTCTGAGAAAAGGGAACTCTTTCATACAGATAAGCTCTTCCCCTTTTTCCAACGCGCTTTACAGCACCGACTTCTAAAAGAATATTGAGACCTGGAGAGGCAACATGCTCCGTGATTTTGGCTTTTTTGGCAAATTCTTTTACAGTAAAGGGTTCTGTCAAATCTTGTGGAATCAGCTTTGCAAAATCCTCTCTTGTGTCTATTCTAAGCTCATCAAAAATAGCAACGGGAATACCGTCCATGCGTGATGAGCCTCTTTTTTTATCATGGCTCCAGCCGTTTAAATATCGGGTTTCTTCGACATCTAACAATACAATGATAAAATGCAGACTTGGATGCTTTAGAAACATTTTGATTTTATAGAGTTCCGGGAAAATCTGATAAAAGTTGCCTGTTTTTGGAGATTTTCTTTTATCTGTAATTTCTCCTGTTTCCATGTCTACCCAGGAAATCCATTTCTTATGGGCAACAGGATAACAAATGGTGACGTCATGTTCTTCCAAAAAGCAGGCAAGCTTCCCGCGCATATTGTGAAAGCCTCTTGTCTGTACTTCCGTAATTTCCCCATCAATGCAGATATCTGCCACATAATTTCCGATTTTTATTTCATGATAGGCTTCATTTGGTGCATAATAATATTTTAAAACGGCATGAATGGTTTTTTCACCTAGGGTACCGATGCCCATTTGGCCCTTCTGCATGCCAATACAGCGCTTGCATGCTATGTCAAAAAGTTCTGTGTCAATTGTTCCCATGAGGCGACCTCCTTGCATCTATTAATAAATTAACATAAAATAGAAGAGAAAGATATAAAATACCAATAAATTGAAATTTCATATTTTTTCATACTTTATTTATTGATTTTCTGAAGTAATTACAACATGATATAGTTAGCTAAATGTATGTTTTCAATGCTATTGAGAGGGATAGGAATGTTTGGATATGTTACAGTAAATCAAAAAGAATTGAAATATAAGGAATTTGACCTTTACCATGCGTATTATTGTGGACTTTGCAGAACATTACGAGAGAAATTCGGTGTAACAGGACAGTTTTCTCTGACCTATGACTGTACCTTTTTGGTGATGTTTCTTACAGGCTTATATGAACCGGAGGAAGAACATAAAAAACAAAAATGCATTTTGCATCCGACAAAGGGAGCTGCTTGCGTAAAAAATGTTTTTACAGAGTATGCAGCAGATATGACCATTTTACTAAGCTATTATAAGTGCATGGATGATTGGAAGGATGAGCATAAGGCAGACAGATATGCTTATGCAAAGCTGATAGAAAAAGGATTTTTACGTGTAAAAGAGCAGTATCCTGAAAAAAGTGAGAAAATTGCAGATTTGTTTGAAAAAATTGCAGCCTGTGAAAAAGCGGGGGAAGAAAGCATAGATAAGGTTTCAGGGCTTTTTGGAGAAATCCTGGCGGAGATTTTTGATTACAGGCAGGATGAATGGCAGACAAGTATCCGCAGAATGGCATTTTTCCTTGGTAAATTTGTTTATCTGATAGATGCTTATGAGGATTTGGAAAAGGATAAAAAATCAGATAATTACAATCCGTTCCGCTATGTAAAACAGGATGATGCTTATGAGGAAAACTGCAGAAAAATCCTGGCAATGATGATGGCGGAATGCTGTAAGCAGTTTGAAAAGCTTCCGATTATTACAAATGTTGAAATATTAAGAAATGTATTATACTCAGGAGTCTGGTGCAGATACGAACAGATTCAAATAAAAAGAAAAGACAAAAGAGAGGTAGACCATGAGTGACCCATATAGAGTGTTAGGGGTTGATAGGAACGCTTCTGACGAGGAAATCAAGAAAGCATATCGAGCATTGAGCAGACGATACCACCCGGATGCAAATATCAACAATCCAAATAAAGAACAGGCAGAAGAAAAATTTAAAGAAATTCAGCAGGCCTATAATCAGATTATGAAAGAAAAGGAACAAGGCTATGGACAGTCTGCCTATGATTATGGCAGCTTTGGAGGGTTTGGAGGTGGCGCTGGCAGAGCAAGAGAGGCTACAGATGATGATACCAGATATTATCAGGCAGCTGAAAATTATATCCGCAGCAGACATTTTCATGAAGCTCTGAATGTGTTGACCAATATTTCAGACCATGATGGCAAATGGTATTATTACAGTGCCATGGCAAATGCAGGATTGGGAAATCAGGTCATTGCAGTGGAGCATGCGCGTACTGCCTGCAATTTAGAACCGAATAATCCGGAATTCAGACAACTGTTAAGCAGTCTGGAAAATGGAACAGCCTGGTATACGGGACAGCAGCAGATGTATGGTTATGACAGCTTTGGCTCCGGAAATATGTGTTTAAAGCTGTGCTTACTTAATATCTTCTGTAATCTGTTTTGTGGAGGCGGCGGATTTTTCTGCGGTGGACCGTATTATCACATGTAAACAGGATGTTTCAATATTGATTCATAAATCTGCGAAAGCAGATGGGGGGAGAATAAGAATGAAATCTGTAAAAAGCAAGTATTATGGAATTATCAGGGGTATTACGGTAGGTGTTGCCTTTGCTCTGCAAATACTGACCATGCTTGTTTTAGCACTGTTTTTAATGCGTGGCTTTTTTGTAATCTATTTACTGTTAGAGCTTGTCAGCGTATTGACCGTATTCGCATTGGTAAATGATGAGGAACCTTATCGGAACAGCTGGATTATTATTATTTTAGTTCTTCCTGTAACCGGTCTGTTTCTGTATTTTATGTGGGGAAGGAAAAGAACCAATTCCAGAGATTACAAGAAAATTCGTGCGTTGGAAGAAGATACTCAGGCACTTTTATTTCAAAAGGACGAGGTTGCAGAGGAAATCCAAAAGCAGCATCCCAATAAGGTACAGATATCGCGATATTTAAGACGCGAAGGCTATCCCATCTACAGAGACACGAAAGCTTCTTATTATGCGACAGGCGAGGAGCTTATTCATGCTATGTTTGAGGATATTAAGCAGGCGAAACATTTCATTTTTATGGAATATTTTATTGTTTCAGATGGAAGAGTCTGGAAGGAATTGTTAGAAATTTTGACACAGAAGGTCAAGGAAGGCGTTGAAGTTAAGCTCTTGTTTGATGATTTTGGGACCTTAATCATTAATACAAGAGAATTCAGAAAGGATTTGCAGGAGCGTGGCATCGAAATGACAATTTACAATCCGGTGCACAAAGGCGTTTCCAGACTTTCCTTTAATTATAGAAATCATCAGAAAATCACCGTAGTAGATGGTAATGTAGGATATACAGGTGGTGTGAATTTAGCAGATGAGTATGCAAACTATATTGTCAGATTTGGCTATTGGAAAGACTCTGGTATCAGACTTTGTGGTGGTGGTGTCTGGTCTCTTACCTGTTTCTTTATGGAAATGTGGAGAGCAGCTCGAAAAGGCTATTCCTTTGAAACAGATAGATATAAACCGACCTTACAGATAGAAGAGAAAGGATTTGTACAGCCTTTTGCAGGCGGACCGCACAGAAATCCGGATAATCCGGTGGAAGGTGCTTACACCAGAATGATAAACAAGGCAAGAGACTACGTGTATATTACGACACCTTATCTTGTACTTGACCAAAATATGTTAGCAGATATTACCAATGCAGCAAAAAGTGGTGTAGATGTCAGAATTATCGTACCGTCCATTTATGATAAGTGGGTAGTATATATGGTGAACATTTCCAATTACGGAAAGCTTATGGAAGCAGGAGTCAGAGTGTATGAATATCAACCGGGCTTTATCCATGCTAAAAATGTGATTGCTGATGATGAATGTGCTATCTGTGGTACGATAAATACCGATTATAGAAGTTTTTACCACCATTATGAATGTGGCGTTTTTTTAAGTGAAATATCAGCGGTAGGAGAAATGAAAGATGATTTCATGAAAACACTTGCAGACTGCAAAGAAATGGACTTGGAGACTTGGAAAAAGCGCCCTTGGATACAAAAGGTCATTCAGTTCGTGCTTAAACTGTTATCGCCGATGTTATAAAGAATGTGAGGTATGTAGGTATGAGAGAAAAAATACAAAGATTCATGCAGGGAAGATACGGAGTAGATGAGTTAAGCAGATTTATGACAGGTCTGTCACTTGTTATTTTAGTTTTAGAACTCATTACAAGAAATGCTCTTTTTGGTATTTTGTTTTGGGCTGATTTTATTTGGATTTATTATCGTATGTTCAGCAGGCAGTATGGTAAGAGACAACAGGAAAATCAAAAATATCTGACTCTCCGTTATCAGTTCAAAACGAAATGGTATCAGTTGACTCATAAAAATGGTAAAGCACCAAAATTCAGTATGGATAAATTAAAAAGAGAGATAGCACAGAGAAAGGACTTCCATATTTACAAATGTCCAAACTGTAGCCAGAAAATCCGTATTCCACGCGGAAAAGGCAACATTATGGTCAGATGCCCGAAATGCTACACCGAATTTCAAAAAAGAAGCTGAAAAAAAGAGGGATGTTCTTGCGTAAGCAAGGACATTCCCTCCCCGGGTGGTTATGTATTAACCGATAACTTTTTTAACGGCTTCCAGAACACGTTCTGCCTGAAATGGTTTTACGATAAAATCCTTTGCACCGGACTGGATTGCTTCGATAACCATTGCCTGCTGACCCATTGCAGAACACATAATGACCTGTGCATTAGGGTCGTTACCCTTGATTGCTTTTAAGGCCTGAATACCATCCATATCTGGCATAGTAATATCCATCAATACCAGGTCAGGTTTTACTTCATTATATTTATCAACGGCTACTTTACCGTTTTCTGCTTCCGCAGCGATATTGTATCCGTTTTTGGTTAAAATATCCTTAATCATCATTCTCATAAATGCGGCATCATCGACAATCAAAACATTCTTTGCCATTTCTTACTTCCTCCTCTGGAACAACTTGTAAATGGAATGTGCCAAATCAAACGGGTACAATTGTATAATTGTACTGTCAATCAGGTTTCCAATTTTCATTTTAAAATTAATTTTAACAAAGGTATCTTCAATGATGTCATCCGAATAATTGTATTCATTAATAACGACATATTGAACGGTTGGCGGTGAAATATCAATTTTATTATCAAACATTTTACTCATAGCGGTAGCCGAACTTGCAGTCATCTGGTTCATTGCTTCCGCCACAGCACTCAGGTGAAGCGGTGTGATTTCACCTGTTGTATAGCATCCGGTACCATCATTACCCATCATAAGATCTGTAATAATTTTTGCATCATCTTCTTTGAGGACGAGCATATTACTACCGAATAATCCCTGTGTATATTGTACCTTTACAATTACACATGTATCTTCATAGTCACTTAAAATATCATCTTTTCCTACAAGAGATACTTTGGGAGTGGTAATGGATATACGTTGACCGAGCATGACGTTCATTGCGGTCGCAGAAGAACCAATTGAAATGTTGGATATTTCACCAATCACATCAGCTTCTTCTTGTGAAAAATAATCCATAATAATTACTCCTTTATTTTGTCGCTTACCTATATTTTACATGCGATTTTAGAATTTGTCCACTAAAGAGTGACAAATTAATGCAAAAATATGATTTGCATACATAAAATGAGCAGATAATAGAATAAGAAAATGAAAGTGAAGCTATACAAAAAAAGGTATTCTGTAGTATAATAAAAGAAAAACCAGTGGAAGAAATTTCTTCCACTTTTTTCATGAGATAGAAAATTGCGAGTGCAGTAGTGAAGGTTGTAGTTTGCTATTTTGTAGATGAGAACGGAGGATTAATTCTGTGAGAATTATTATTGCAGGAGATGGAAAGGTCGGTAGTACTCTGACAAGAAAATTATCAGCAGAGGGGCATGACTTAACCTTAATTGATTCCAAGCAGAGAGTTTTGGATACCAGTATTGAACGTTATGATGTTATGGCGGTCAATGGAAATTGTGCATCTATGGAGATTTTAAAACAGGCAAAGGTAATGAATGCAGATTTGCTCATTGCAGTGACAAATGCAGATGAGGTTAATTTGCTTTGTTGTATGACAGCACATTCTCTGAATAAAAATATACATACCATTGCACGTATCCGAAATCCGGAATACAGCAATCAGGTTTACAAAATGCAAGATGTATTTGGACTTTCCCTGTCAGTAAATCCGGAAAGACAGGCAGCAGTGGAAATAGAGCGCCTGTTAAAATATCCGGCTTTTTTAAGAAGGGATACGTTTGCAAAAGGACGTGTGGAAATCGTAGAGCTGCGAGTTGATGAAGACAGTAAGCTTTGTAATGTAGCTTTAAATGATTTGAATAATATTATTAAATGTCAGGTTTTGGTATTTGCGGTACGTAGAAATGATTCGGTGGTAACTCCGGATGGAAATTTTGTATTAAGAGAAGGAGACCATATTTTTGCAACTGCATCACCACAGACCCTTACACTGCTTTTGAAAAATTTAGGCATCATTACCCATAAGACCAAGAGGGTGATTTTATGCGGTGGTGGTCGTGTGAGCTACTATCTGGCACAGGCACTGCTCAAAACCGGGATTACCGTGCAGTTAATTGAAAAGGACAAAGACCGTTGTATTGAGCTTGCCAATGAACTTCCCGAAGCATGTATTGTCCATGGAGATGCCAGCAGTCAGCATTTACTGCAAAGTGAAGGGATTTCGGAGGCAGATGCGGTTATTACTTTGACAGGGCTTGATGAAATGAATATGATTATTTCCCTATATGCAAAAAAGTGTGGTGTCAGACAGGTCATTACCAAGGTCGGACATATTGATAACAATAGCATTCATGACAGTCTGGGACTTGGCAGTATTGTTTGCCCCAAAGAGCTCTGCTGTAATAATATTGTACGTTATGTCAGGGCAATGGAAAACAAAACGGGTGCAGCTCTTACGGTACATAACATTGCAGATGGTCAGGCAGAGGCTTTGGAATTCAGGGTAGATGAAGAAACCTTGCATTGTGGGGAACTCTTAAAGAATATTAAAACCCGCAAAAATGTATTAATTGTCAGTATCACCAGAGGAAATAAAACGGAAATACCAAATGGGGACTCCAGCTTTGAAATTGGAGATGGTATTATTATAGTGACAAGCGGAAATGCTGTCATTCATCAG
Source organism: uncultured Lachnospiraceae bacterium (assembly GCA_945864145.1). Taxonomy (GTDB): domain Bacteria; phylum Bacillota; class Clostridia; order Lachnospirales; family Lachnospiraceae; genus COE1. The sequence continues at coordinate 24,151 of CAMBAN010000030.1, forward strand.
TTAAATGATATATTTGAAAAATAGAAAGGGTCGTATTCCATGAATTATAAAATGATAGGAAAGCTGATGGCACAAATTCAGCTTTTAGAGGCTGTATTTATGGTACCGGCACTGATAATCAGCTTATATGAACGCAATATATCTGCTGCAATCAGTTTTATAATCAGTATTTTGTTAATTGTGATAATTACAGGTATTTTGCGACTTGTATGTGGAAATACGCAAAAGCGCTTTTACGCCAGAGAGGGTATGGTATGCGTAGGACTCAGCTGGATAATGATGAGTATTTATGGGTGCCTTCCTTTTTATCTTTCCAAAGAAATACCATCTTTTATAGATGCTTTATTTGAAATTGTATCAGGCTTTACAACAACAGGTGCTTCCATTCTCAGTAATGTGGAAGGCCTCTCCAAAGGAATGTTATATTGGAGAAGCTTTAGCCATTGGCTTGGCGGCATGGGGGTATTGGTATTTCTTCTTGCGGTGATTCCGACAGAAGGGAAAAGCGGTGGCTTTACGATGCATCTGCTCCGTGCAGAAAGTCCGGGACCAAATGTTGGGAAGCTTGTTCCCAAAATGAGACAGACTGCCAGAATTTTATATTTAATCTATATTCTTTTAACCGTATTGGATTTTATCTTTTTGCGCATTGGCAATATGTCTACCTTTGAAGCAGTATGTACTGCACTTGGTACAGCGGGCACTGGTGGCTTTGGCGTAAAAAATGATAGTATTGCAAGCTACTCCCCTTATCTGCAAAATGTTTGTACTGTCTTTATGCTACTTTTTGGTGTCAATTTCAGTTGCTATTATTTATTACTGATTAAGCAGTTTAAGGCAGTATTTCAGGATGAGGAGCTGCATTTATATTTTGGACTTGTCTTAGGAAGTATCGTATTGATTGCCTGGAATGTAAGAGATATGTATGGAAGTCTTGGTGAGACAGTGAGACATGCAGCCTTTCAGGTAGCAAGTATTATTACTACGACAGGGTTTGCAACGACAGATTTTGACCTTTGGCCCAGTTTTTCTAAAAGTATTTTGCTTTTCCTCATGGTCATTGGAGCCAGTGCCGGCAGTACCGGTGGTGGTTTGAAATGCGGCAGAGCGTTGCTTTTGATAAAAAGTCTGAGACGAAATATCAGACAGATTTTGAACCCGCAAAAGGTCATGGTAGTCAGAAATAACGGACAAATGATTAGTGAAAAGGTCATTGAAAATACCTATGCATATCTGGTAGCTTATGTGGTCATTGTACTATTCAGTATCCTTGCCATTTCCGTAGACGGAGAGTCTTTAACCACGAATATTTCCGCAGTCATAGCGTGTTTTAATAACATTGGACCTGGCTTTGATGCAGTAGGAGCAACCTGCAATTACTCTGTTTTTGGAACATTTTCCAAAATGGTACTTATTTTGGATATGCTGGCAGGCAGATTGGAAATCTTCCCTGTATTGTTACTTTTTTCAAAGAGTACATGGGTGAGACGCTAAGAAACTGAAACGGACAATTCCAAAAAAATGTCTTTACAACAAAGACAGCAAATGCTAAAATCGAACTGGATATGGAAAAGCAATGACGAAGAGAGTAAGTATAGCATATTTTTACAGAGAACATCTCCATTCCATGGGAATGAGCTGAGAGAGATGAAAAGAGGATATACTGAATATGGCTTCTGAGCAGCGCACCGAGTTTAAGAGCATTTCTTAAATAAGATTGCGACAGGGTTCGCCCGTTACAGCGACAGGGTATTTGTAAGTACCCACAGAGGTTTTGCTTGTGAGAGCAAAACGAATTAAGGTGGTAACACGAGAGTACGCTCGTCCTTATAGATAATAAGGACGGGCTTTTTTTGCGATAGAATATGGAAAGGAGGGCTTTTCATGGTATTTGAGCTGTTTAAGTACGAATGCCGTAACAAGGAATATCTGATTTATGACAGTAATAAAAATGAATTTGAGTTCGGTGGGAGGGAAGCCCGTGTCATGTGCAGCCTTGAAGTAGGACTCATGACCCAAAAATTTCTGGTAATTCCACAGACTGTCGGAAGAGAACCGACCGTACTGATGTACAATCCGGATGGGACACTGGCACAGCCACAGATAGAGGATATGAAGGTATTTTCCAAATATTTGGAGGATGCGGGCTATGAACGGATGCGTCGTTCCAGCAGTGGCAGATGTGCAGATGAAAATGTGCATAAAATATGCAAAATGGCATTTTTTGATAATTTTATCGTAAAATATAATTTAACAAGAAAGGAAGAATTTAGAAATGCAGAATA
>CAMBAN010000031.1 GCA_945864145.1 uncultured Lachnospiraceae bacterium
TCGACACCACGGGTATGAACCGTGTGCTCTAGCCAACTGAGCTACTTCGCCATATTCAGAAAATAAGTGGGACCTACAGGGCTCGAACCTGTGACCCTCTGCTTGTAAGGCAGATGCTCTCCCAGCTGAGCTAAGATCCCACAGTGTTTTGTGTTGGTCGCTTTCGCAACCGACTTCTATAATATACAAGAGATAATAGAAAATGTCAACCACTTTTTTACAAAAAAATAAAAAAAACTTGCTAGAGAATAAAAAAACAAGTAGTATAGAAGAAAGCGAGGTTAGTCACCGAGTGGGAGAGGTTTGGGATAAATTATGAAAAATAAAACATCTGTGGGTATTATTGGCATATTTGTCATAATAGTTGTTTTTTTAGCAGGAAGTCATATTTTATATCGTCCGCAGTATTATAGCCAGAAGTATGTAGAACTTACAGATAGCTGGTCTGTTCGTGGTGTGGTAGAAGAGGATAATGTAAATCTTCGCAACTTCGCATTGCCGCAGATGTGTCAAGGGGATCAAGTCATTTTTACTACTGTGTTACCGGAGATTTCCATCGATAATCCGATGCTACGTTTCTATACAGTTCATTCAGCAGTAAGAGTTTATCTGGATAAGGAACTCGTATATGAGTTTGGACATGATAGACTTGTTAAAGGAAAAATGATTGGTTATGGATATCAGTTAGTAGATTTACCTCAAAATTATGAGGATAAAGAATTGATGATAGTTTTTGATGTGTCAGAAAACAATGCTTTTACAAGTATTAATGTCCCTGTTCTCTGCAATGCAGTAGATGCGATAAAAAGTATTGCGATTGAAGCACGTTTTCCGCTTGCCGTGAATATGTTTCTTTTTATCTTTGGACTTTCTATCATTGCTGCAAGTTTTCTTTTGCTTTTTCACAATCATGGTTTTAGAAAACTGATATGTATTGGATTTTTCTCTGTAGGGGTTGCGATTTGGAGCTTTTGTAATTATGATGCTATTTTTCTATTCACCAATAATCCTTTAACGAAAGCATATTTGGAATTTTCATCTTTATATTTGGCGCCGATTCCATTTGTATATTATTTCTATGACAATGTAAGAAGCAGGAAAAGTATAGTATTGAGATTTGCCTATTATACTATTTTAACAGCGCAGCTCATTTTTACCACTATTGCATTATTACTCCATGCTTTTGATATTGCGCATATGCCACAAGTGCTTTATGTGGAGCACATTTTACTTGTGGTAATGATTATATTTATGGTAGTGTTGAGCATTTATGATTTATCAAAAAGGCAGATGGAGCATGTAGTGTTGTTTATTGGAATGGCAATCATGCTGTTGACCGGATTATTTGATATTGTACATTTTAATTTGCAGAAATTTGTGCCGACTTTTTATGATGAACATTATCAAAGCGTACTTTATATTGGTACACTTGCTTTTGTATTTTCGCAGATTTTGGACTTTGTTAACGAACTCAGTAACAGCATGAGAGAACTTGTAAAAACAGAAACTTTGGAAAAAATGGCGTATACAGATTATCTGACGGGTATCGCAAACAGACGTAGATGCGAGGAAGAAATGGAACGTTTGGATACAGAGCAGGATAATTATGGTATTTTTTCCTTTGATTTAAATAATCTTAAAATCACCAATGATACCTTAGGCCATGGAGCAGGAGATGAGATGATTCGCAAATTCGCGGATATTTTGAAGGATACTTTTAAAGAAAGCGCTTTAGTAGGAAGAATGGGCGGTGATGAATTTATCGCAATTATTTCAAAAGCGGATTATGTAGATATCAATTATTATGTCCTCGAATTAGACAGAAAAATTAAGCTGGAAATGAGGCAGGAGCATAGCTATGATTTAAGTACGGCTTATGGTTATTGCGAAAAAAGAGAATTTAAGGATTTGGATGTCAAAGGAATTTATCGAAAAGCGGATGCCCGTATGTATGATATGAAAATAGAAATGAAATTCAAAAAAGAGTCAGCATATTACAACAAGAAGTGACATTTGTTTGTGCCCTTTAAGCCAGAAAACCTTGCTTAAAACACGATTTATAAATAATTGCGTAAATTTGTGCGATAAATAAAAGTTGAATAATAAAAAAAGACTTTTTATAATGCAAGGCAGACAAAGAAAAACTCGAGAAAGAGGATTTCTTCAAGAAAAGATGTGGAGGGTATATAAAAATGGAGCAAGTAAATGTACTGCAAACAAAGGATAATGAAAGAATGTTTCGTATTTTGAGTGAGTTAATTACGAAAGATAAGGAATTTCAAATCATGATTACAGTACCTGCAGGAAGAGAAACTACAAAAAACGAAAGCGTGAAAACACAAAAAGTAAGTCAGGTTGACTTGGAAAAAGATGTTACCGATATGATTCATGAAATAGGAGTACCGGCACATATTAAGGGTTATCAATACTTACGAGAAGCTATCATGTTGTCTGTAGAGGATGCAGAGATGCTAAACTCCATTACAAAAATTTTGTATCCGACAATTGCAAAAAAGTATCAAACTACGTCCAGCCGTGTGGAAAGAGCAATCAGACATGCGATTGAGGTAGCTTGGAGCCGCGGAAAAATGGAAACCTTGGATGCCTTATTTGGATATACAATCAGCGTGGGAAAGGGGAAGCCTACAAACTCTGAATTCATAGCATTAATTGCAGATAAAATCAGACTTCATTATAAGATGAACTAAGCTTCCAAACCTTTACATTATGTTAAGTTATGTTGTATAATGAAGTACAATGCAGAATTAGATTTTGAAAGATTTCTAATCATGAAGAAGGGATTCGGTGTAAAGGTATGAAAAAAATATTGTTTGTGGCTTCAGAGGGTGTACCATTTATTAAGACAGGTGGTTTGGCAGATGTTGTGGGTTCCTTGCCAAAGTATTATGATAAAAGATATTTTGATACAAGAGTCATTTTGCCAAAGTATATGTGCATGAAACAGCAAATGAAGGACCTCATGCATTATAAAGCTCATTTCTATATGGATTTTATGGGTCAAAATGAGTATGTGGGTGTATTAGAAGCAGTTTATGATGGTACTACGTATTATTTTATCGATAATGAGAAATTCTTTAATGGAAATTCTGCTTATTCCGATAATGTAGTGGAGGAGATATCCAAGTTTGTATTTTTCTCAAAGGCAGCATTGTCTATTTTACCGGTAGTTGATTTCAGACCGGATGTCATTCATTGTCATGATTGGCAGACAGGTATTATTCCTGTGTATTTGAAGGAACGTTTTGCAGGAGGAGATTTCTATCGTGGTATTAAGTCTGTTATGACCATTCACAATTTAAAGTTCCAGGGTGTTTATGATATTAAAACTGTTAAACGTATCACAGGATTGGACAGCTCTTATTTTACACCGGACAAACTGGGACATTATAAGGATGGAAACCTGTTAAAGGGTGGATTAACTTATGCAGATGCGATTACAACAGTGAGTCAAACCTATGCAGAAGAGATAAAGACAACCTTCTTTGGTGAAAAACTGGAAGGTATTTTAAATGCAAGAGCAAATGATTTACGTGGTATTGTAAATGGAATTGACTATGATGAATACAATCCGGCAACAGATACTTATATCACAAATCATTACAGTGCACAAAATTTCAGAAAAGAAAAAATCAAGAACAAGCGTGCTTTGCAAAAACAGCTTGGACTTGTTGAGGATGATAAAAAGATGTTAATTGGTGTAGTTTCCCGATTAACAGGACAAAAAGGCTTTGACTTGATAGAGTATATGATGGATGAAATGTGTCAGGATGATATTCAGCTTGTAGTGCTTGGAACAGGTGAGGAACGCTATGAAAATATGTTTAGGCACTTTGACTGGAAATATCATGGCAAGGTATCTGCCAATATTTATTACTCAGAGGAATTGTCACACCGTATTTATGCTTCCTGTGACGCATTTTTGATGCCATCTTTATTTGAACCATGTGGTTTAAGTCAGCTGATGGCACTGCGTTACGGTACACTTCCAATTGTAAGAGAAACAGGTGGTTTAAGAGATACTGTTCAGCCTTATAATGAGTATGAAGGAACCGGTACGGGCTTTAGCTTTTGTAATTATAATGCGCATGAAATGCTGGCAACAGTCCGTTATGCAGAAAAAATATATTATAATAGGAAACGAGATTGGAATAAGATTATCGATAGAGCAATGGCAGTAGATTTTTCATGGAAAACTTCTGCTTTGAAATACCAGGAGATGTATGACTGGTTAATCGGCTAATCAGAAAGAGGAAAAAGTGGCTTTTGATGGTATTACCATTGCAGGAATTGTAAAAGAACTGCAAGATAAGTTAACCGGTGGCAGAATTTATAAAATTGCACAGCCGGAAAAAGATGAATTATTACTGACGATTAAAAATTCCGGAGGACAGGTACGTTTGCTGATGTCAGCAGACGCTTCGCTTCCCCTGATTTATATGACTTCTCAAAATAAGACAAGTCCGATGACAGCACCAAATTTTTGCATGCTGTTACGTAAGCATCTGCAAAATGCAAGGATTATTGAAGTTACACAGCCTGGGTTGGAACGTATTGTGAAGTTTGAACTGGAGCATTTGAATGAGCTTGGAGATATATGCAAAAAGTATTTGGTAATCGAGCTTATGGGAAAGCATAGTAACATTATTTTCTATGATGATAAGGATGTTATTATTGACAGTATTAAGCACATTTCGGGAATGGTCAGTTCTGTCAGAGAGGTATTACCGGGAAGAACCTATTTTATTCCACAGACACAGGATAAGCAAAATCCGTTACAGACAACTGCACAGGAGATTGCTTCGATAATAAAGAGTAAAAGTATGGCTGCCTATAAGGCAGTCTATACTTCGTTTACGGGTATTTCGCCTTGTATTGCGCAGGAGATTATGTATCGTGCCAAGGTAGAAGGAGATAAAAGTGCTACAGAACTTTCAGAAGAAGAATTGAACCGCATTTCTGACACCTTTGTCAGTTTGATGCAGCAGATTGCGGCAGGTCAGTTTTTCCCTAATATTGTTTATGAAAATAAACAGCCTGTTGAATATGCAGCAGTAGAGTTGACTTCTTATGCTAAGGATGTAACAAAGCAGTGTGAAAGCATTTCTGAATTGTTAGAGCAATACTATGCAGAGAAAAATCTGCTTACTCGCATAAGACAGCGTTCGGTAGATTTGCGCCGTATTGTACAGACTGCGTTAGAGCGTAATGTAAAAAAATATGATTTGCAGTTAAAACAATTAAAGGATACAGAAAAGAGAGAAAAATATCGTATCTATGGAGAGCTTCTGAATACCTATGGCTATGGTGTGGAACCGGGAGCCAAATCAATGGAAGCACTTAATTATTACGATAATGAGATGATTACGATTCCTTTGGATGAGACATTAACAGCAAGTGAAAATGCCAAAAAATATTTTGATAAATATCAGAAATTGAAACGAACCTATGAGGCATTGACTACCTTAACACAGGAAACGAAGGCAGAGATAGATCATTTGGCATCTGTCAGCACCGCTTTGGATATTGCGCTTAAGGAAGAAGATTTGGTGCAGATTAAAGAAGAATTGATAGAGGCCGGATATATTCGCAGAAAAGGTGGCACAAAAAAGGAAAGGGTAACCAGCAAACCGTTTCATTATATCAGCAGTGACGGATTTGACATGTATGTCGGAAAAAATAATTTTCAGAATGATGAGCTTACCTTCAAATTTGCGACAGGAAATGACTGGTGGTTCCATGCGAAAGGTATGCCGGGTTCTCATGTAGTCGTAAAAACCAATGGTGCAGAAATGACAGACCGAGCCTATGAAGAGGCTGGAAAACTTGCTGCCTACTACTCACAAGGAAGAGGACAGGATAAGGTAGAAATTGACTATGTACAGAAAAAACAGGTGAAAAAGCCAAATGGAGCAAAACCGGGATTTGTAGTTTATTATACGAATTATTCTTTGATTATTGATACGGACATTTCTGCATTGCGTTTGGCTGATGATAAATAACAAGACAATTTTGCAAACAGCACTAAAATGATTGACTATAATTGGTAAAAAAATTATAATAAAAGCAAATCTATGTTCATACGAAAGGAGAATTCTATGAAAATTCATAAAGTGCTTGCATTAACACTAGCGATGGTACTTACTGTGTGCACGGCTCCGGTTACAGTTGCAAAGGCAGCAGGAGAGACTTGGAGAGCTCCAGGAGACAGTTGTTATTACTTGGAAGGAACAGATGTTGTTGTAAAACTTGATGGAAAGGTTCTTCGTGTAAGTGGTACGGGAGCAATTCCTGATTATGATGCTTGGACTAAAAGCACAGATAGACCTTGGAAAGGGGCAACGGTAGAAGCAATTATTATTGACAATAGAATTACATCTATCGGTTCTTATGCATTTGCAGATTTGGAAAATGTAAAGTACATCACAATGGGTACAGCCACCTTTATCAAAGATGTGACAAGTTTTGCGGGAATTTCATATAAGCCAATTTTCAGAATTTCTGAAGCAGGTGTTACTACAAAATATTATGGAACGATTCCTTATACCAGTCTTGATAGTATTGCTGCGTTTGCGCAGAGTAATAATAATGGAGCTTGCTATATATTTGATAATAACAGTGCAGCAGTATCTTTCCAGAATAGAACTAATCCAACTATTCAATATGTATATGCGGCATCAGATGAGAAGGCACCTTGGAACAATATCGATGACAATGGAAATGGAAATGTAATAACCAGATTAGTTTATATGTCACCTGATAATGTGGATCCGTCTTATATTGTATCCGGACAGGTGAGATATCCTGGAGAAGCATGCTATCAGGTATATGCAGCATTTATTGCAGATTATAAGTATGCTTGTTCTCTAAGAGTAAATGTAGCAAAGAATAATGAAGAAGTTAAAACGACAGATAGAACATACAAATTTGTGATTGACATTCCTCAAAATTATCGGAATTTAGGAACAAGCTATCGTTTAATTGGTATTGGCAGCGGTCAGGTATATTTCTTTGATGACTTGGATACTAATCCAGCGACTCTGACCTATGAAACAAATATGCCGACAATGACATTTGGCTTGGTTTATAAGTAAAAAGTAATGAAAAAAGCAAAAACCACCGGCAACTGAAATGCCGGTGGTTTTTTTAGTCTTTTTTCTTCTTTATATAGAACAAACCAAGGAATAAAATGAGGCTAATGATGCTGATAAGGATTCCTGCATGAAAACCTTCCGGGTAGTAAACAAGAGAAATCGTGTGGAATCCTTCGGTCAGATAGACACTTATCATAGTATCCTCAAATAAATCAATTCCTGCTTCTTTTCCATCTACAAGGACAGTCCAGCCAGGCTCATAGGCAACGGAAAGAACCAATTCGCCGGCATTTTTGACATCAATATGGCCATCAATAGTTGTATCTGTATAGTTGTCTACCGTTAATGTTTGCTCGCTAAGACTTGCAATAAAATCCGCTAATACTTCCTGATTGAGCTTGTATACGGAAAGCCCAAGTTCTTCTCCGTTTTCAGAGGAAAGAGTAAGAGTACTTCCGGCAGTATGATAGCCCAAATCTAAGATAAATTTCTTTTTAATGGACTTAAAGGTTTTAGTGTCAGAACCGTCACAGGTCATCTTGATATTATCGATGGCAGTATTTCTTGTATAGGCATAATAATGTCCATCTTCAGTTATTTCTAAGGAAGCAAAATCATTTATTTGATCAATCGGTGTGTATAGGAATGCTGTATCTTCAAAGCCTAACCGATTGACGAGATGGTTTTGACGTTCAAGTGGATTTAAACCATCTGCTTTTTCATCTTCATGTATGTTTTCGGTAACTTCCTCTACATTACTAAAAAGCTCTTCTAAAATTTCATCATCAGAAAGCACATTGCTATTGTCTGAACTGTCAAGGCTTCCACTACCTACGAATTCATTATGATGAGCTGTGATAGAATTCATATCAGAGGAGGAAACCATTTCCGAAGACACCATATAGCCAAGAGGTAAACTGTATTTGTTTTTATAGAGATATAGCTTGCCTTCCGTATCGACTAATTCAAAGATATCGCTTTCTCCTATATCAGCAGTGTATAACATATACCTGTTTGCAAGTAAGGCTGCCGTAAATGGTGTTGCTCCATCAAAACAGTAGTAGACACGGCTGCTTTTCATACCATATTTTTTATAGAAATCCTTTACCAATGCATTGGAAGTAGATGAAAAACAGGTTGCTGACTGAAAACCGACAAACATGGCATCATTCTGCGTACGTCTTGAAAATTTATCGAAACGGAAAAAATCATTAGCTTCTTTTTCAATAGTACGGTCTATCAGTGTCTGGTAGGAATCGTAATTTGACCAATAGGTTGTCCTTGAAACAGTTGGAACACTTGTTAAATAGGTGTTGGCACCTGTTTCAAAAATGACAAGGATAAAAGTAAAAATGGCAATATACTGTTTCATTTGCGTATTGGTGCGGTACATATGAAGTAAACCTGCATAGCAAATGAGAAAAATACCGGTCAGTAAAAAGCTGGCGCTGGTAAAGGCATCGTCCGTAACAAGCTTTTCACAAAGAAGTATAAAAAATAGTATTCCAAGGAAAAGTCCCATGATTTCTTTGCCTGTGTGGTTTTGTATATGCATAAAGGCCTCATAACAAAGCACAAGCAACAGAAAAATGTACAGGAAGGACTGGCGAGCCGGTAAAGAGTCCGGATAATTCAAACCATGCCAAATAAAATTCAATATATTCGTAGAGTAGCTGATTAAGATAAAAAACAATAGAATCAGCTTGGAAGCCTTTTCTCTAATAGGGATGTCATGCTGCATGATATATAGCGGTAACAGAAGAAAAACGGCGACACCACAGTAAATATTTGGCCAATGGTCTAAGCCGGTTTCCACAGTAACATTAAAACTATGTCTTGCAAGCATGTCGATAATTGGGAAATAGGTCTTAATGCTATTTGGAAAATTGAAGGAGCTAAACTCCGTAAAACGAAGTGCACAAAGCTCTGGAATAAGCAGTATGGCAGCCATTCCTCCGGCAAGGAGAGAATAGATACCAAAGCGCAAAATTGCTTTTCCATAGTAATTTTTAATGTTACAAAGCTTTGGAAGAGCAAGAGGCTTTGAATTAGTACCATCATGAGGATTTTTACAAATAAGCAGTACAAAAAAGTATAAAACTAAGAAAATGCAAATCATAATGGATAAATAGTAATTTGACAAAATGGATAAACCAAGGGAAATACAGTACAAATTACTTTTTCCTTCTTGAACAAGCTGTTCTAGTCCCAAAATGATAATCGGCGCAAGCACGATACAGTCAAGCCACATGACGTTCCAGTTGTAGGCTGCCATATAACCGGACAAAGCGTAAAACAGAGAAAAGAGCAGAATACTGTAACTTTCTGTATGAAAATGCTTTTTAATATAGTAAGTAAAGGATACACTACAAAGACCAATTTTAATGATAACCATGTAGGAAATAAATTCCATCAAAGCTGATTCCGGTAAAAACAGGCAAAGCCAGTTTGTCGGACTTGCAAGATAGTAAACATATAATGCAAGGAAGTTCGAACCGATTCCGGCATTCCAAGAGTAAAACAGACTCTCTCCATTTTTTATCTTGTGATAAAATTCTACAAGAAAAGGAAAATATTGGTGATACATGTCAATATGAAGAAAGGAACGCTCACCAAATGGATAAATCTGCTGAATGGCAAAAATGACAAGCATAATGGTTGCCGGTATTAAAAATGCAAAAAAGTACAGTTTTTTGTTTTTCATCACGATTCCTCCCACTGATTATTTGTGTCCAAATAGTTGATAATACTGCATGATTGCATAATCGTTTACGTTCTGTTCTACTTCCTTTACTGTGGAGCTGTTTCCAAAACTGTCAACTACTCTGATATTTGTAAGGACAGGATAGTTCTTCTGCAGAGTGTCTAAATAGTTTGTAAAGTCGGACAAAGGTAAGGAAGCAGCCTGTAATATCCTGGTAGAAAGATAGTTTGCGCTTGTTTCTATATTGATTTCTGTTTGTATATCATAGTTTGTCCAAATAAAGAATGGAACTTTATAGCGAAGAGCTTCTTCCTCATCCGTTAAACTGTCAGATGACTTGCCGTTGAGCTTCCACACGGCATTGACAACTGAGTTGGTAGGCTGATGGTCTCCGAAAAAGACAATCATAGTTGGATCTTCTTCCTGTGCAAAATAGGTTACCAGGTTTTCAATAGCGGTATCTGAAATTTGCATCAGAGACAGATAATTGTTTAAAACCTTTGATTTTGCATCGATAAGTTCTATATTTGGTGTAAAATTGTCAAATTCTTCACTATAAGAAGAATGATTTTGCATTGTAACATTAAAGATAAAAAATGGTGTGTCTTCCTCTTTTTCTTCATAGAGAGAAATAATTTTGTCGTAGCATGCCTTATCACTTACATACTTTCTTATTTTTTCAGGATTTTTCCAATCCCTGATAAAGTAAGAGGTATCAAAACCAAGCAGAGGATAGACAGTATTTCTATTCCAACCTGTGCTGTTATAAGGGTGCATGGCAATCGTATCATAACCTAAAGCTTTCAAATGAGAAGCAAGAGAAGGAATCTCACTTTTTACATATTGCTGGTAGGCAACACTTCCTTGTGGTAAAAAGGCCATGGTATTACCGGTCAGAAATTCAAATTCTGTATTAGCAGTATTTCCACCAAGGACAGAAACATTCAGATAACCGGAAACTGTATTGTCGACATCACCTGATAAAATGCTGTGTACAAAGGGCATGTAATCTTCATTGGTTTCGAATGGACCAAGTACAGCAGGGTCAGAAAAAGCCTCATTCATGATAACAATAATATTTGGCTTTTGTGAGTTCGAGGTGTCTGTATCAGTTATTTCATAGGAAGAAAGCAGTTCTTTTGCTTTATCTGTACTATAACTGTCCGGCTTATCTACGGTAACGTATTTTAGTTCCATTAAAAAAGCAACTGCCGTACCATCACGCTTACTCATGACTGTTGGCGTAAAAAGCTTATCATACATGCCAAATTTACTGATGGTACTGTCTTGATGCAGCATGCAGGTAAATCCGTATAATAAGAATAAACAGAGGATAATACCTGCTGATCTGATATGCCAGGTTTTTTTGGAAAAAGCAAGGATTTTATGCTGAATCTTCTTATAAAAAAGGGTTTCAGCAAGAAAAAGTAAAACAAATCCAAGCACTACAAAAACAGTTTCCTTTTTGACTGTGTATTTGTAATTATTGGCAACGCTTGCAGCTGTTTTCAAAGAGAAAATATCCCATGGCATGATTGGTGCAGAACGAAAATCAATGACATAGTAGTTGGCAAGACCAATAATACCAAAGAATACAGTCTCTATATGCATGGCAAGCTTGATACGGCCTGTCAGAAAATAGAGAAAAAGTGCCATTAGTTCAAAAAAGAAAATATTCAAAAACTGAATAGGTACTTTCATTGTAGTAAATGGATTGTGTGTATAGAATTCAAATAGGTAAAAAGTGATAATAGGGAAGAAAAAAGAAATTCCCTTAACTATATTTTTTTTCATAAATACCTCCCTGTTATCGTTTCCGACAACTACCTACAATAGCATTTTTGAGGTATTCTTTCAAGTATTTCAAAGGAATATCTGTAAAAAAACAAGCGGCTCTTTATTGACGTAACGGTGAGATTATTCTATAATGTTTTAAAGTATGCGATGGTACAGACAGGGGGATTGGCATGATTAAAAGTATGACAGGCTTTGGCAGATGTGAGATTGTAGAAGGTGAGCGCAAGGTCACTGTAGAAATGAAATCTGTAAATCATCGTTATCTTGATGCAAATATCAAGATGCCTAAAAAGCTGAGTTTTTTTGAAAGCTCTATTAGAAACGAGTTAAAGAAGTATGTGCAGAGAGGCAAAATTGATATTTTCATTACTTATGAGGATTTTTCGGAAAACAATGTCTGCATTAAGTACAATAAGGATATTGCGGCTGAATATTTGAAATACTTAAGAAGTATGGCTGAAGAGTTTTCATTGGATGATGATATTAGAGTATCTACCTTGTCACGCTATCCGGAGGTATTCTCTATGGAAGAACAGATGGTAGACGAGGAAGAAATCTGGAAAGTGCTTTCGAAAGCGATTGATGGTGCAGCAGAGGAATTTGTGGCAACAAGGATTCAGGAAGGACAAAACCTTTGCGATGATTTAATTGCCAAATTGGATGAAATGTTAGCACATGTTGATTTCATTGAGGAACGTTCTCCACAGATTATTACGGAGTACCGCACAAAACTGGAAGAACGTGTCAACGAGATGCTTAAAGACGTAACAGTAGATGAATCAAGACTTGTTACGGAAGTAACCATATTTGCGGATAAGGTTTGTGTAGATGAGGAAATCGTCAGATTACGGAGTCATATAGAAGCTACCAAACAGGCACTTTTAGAAGGCGGCAGTATTGGTAGAAAGCTTGATTTTATTGCGCAGGAAATGAATCGTGAAGCAAATACCATCCTTTCTAAAACGAATGATTTAGAAATTTCCAATCGCGGTATTGAGCTTAAGACAGAAATTGAAAAGGTCAGAGAGCAAATTCAGAATATCGAATAGAAAGTGTGCTTGATATGGATAAGTTAATTCATATTGGTTTTGGAAATATCGTAAATACAGCAAAAATTATTGCAATTGTCAGCCCGGATTCAGCACCGATAAAAAGGCTTGTGCAAAAGGCAAAGGAAGAAGGAACAGCGATTGATGCCACACAGGGACGAAAAACAAAATCAGTTCTGATTATGGAAAACAGTCGCATTGTATTATCTGCATTATTGCCGGAAACTATAGCAGGCAGAGCACAGGCAGATTTTTTGCCGGAGGATCATAAAGAAACAGAGTAAAATATAAGAAAGAAGGAAAAAAGAATGTTACATCCATCTTACACAGATTTAATGAAAGTAGTTAATAGTGAGGTTGAGCCAGGTGAAGCACCTGTAGTAAACAGCCGTTATTCTATCGTTATGGCAACATCTAAGAGAGCAAGACAGTTAATTGCCGGTGAGGAACCATTAGTAGAAGCAAAGCTTGACAAGCCTTTATCAATTGCCATTGATGAGCTGAATAAAGGCAAAATCAAGATTATGGCAGAAGAATAAGAAAGTTTTTGAAAGTAATCATATATGAAGATTTTATTTATTTCTTTGGGCTGCGATAAAAACCTGGTAGATACAGAAGTTATGCTGGGTATGCTGACCCAAAAAGGTTATTCTATCACAGATGATGAGCAGGAGGCAGATGCAGTTGTTGTAAATACCTGTTGCTTTATCAATGATGCAAAAGAAGAAAGCATAAATACGATTTTAGAGATGGCAGAACTGCGCAAAACAGGGCAGATAAAGGCACTTGTGGTTGCAGGCTGTCTGGCACAAAGGTATAAAGAGGAAATCCAAAAAGAAATTCCGGAGGTAGATGCTATCATTGGAACTACTGCCATTGATGCAGTAGTGGAAGCATTAGAGGATGTGCTAAAGGGTTCTTCTCAGAATTTTGTTGAAGATATTAACCGTAAGCCGGTTTATGGTAAAAAGAGAATTGTTACAACAGGCGGACATTATGCGTATTTGAAAATTGCAGAGGGTTGTGACAAGCATTGCTCCTACTGTATTATTCCAAAGGTAAGAGGAAATTACAGAAGTATTCCGCTTGAGAGTCTGATTGCAGAAGCCAAAGAGCTGGTAGAGTTTGGTGCCAAGGAGCTTATTTTAGTGGCACAGGAGACAACACTTTACGGAAAAGATCTTTATGGTGAGAAAGCACTGCCAAAGCTTTTACATGAGCTTTGCAAAATTGATGGACTTTATTGGATTCGCATTTTATATTGCTATCCGGAGGAAATCACAGACGAACTGATAGAGACGATTCGTACAGAAAAGAAAATATGTCATTATCTTGATATTCCAATTCAGCATGGCTCAGACCGTATTTTGAAAAGAATGGGCAGAAGAACCAATCAACAGGAATTGAAGGATATGGTGCATAAGCTCAGAACTGCGATTCCTGACATTTGTTTACGTACAACATTGATTACTGGATTTCCGGGAGAAACACAGGAAGACCATGAAGAACTGATGGCATTTGTGGATGAAATGGAATTTGACAGACTTGGTGTATTTACCTATTCACCGGAAGAAGATACACCTGCAGCCACTTTCCCGGATCAGATAGAGGAAGAAGTAAAGCAGGACAGACAGGCTGAGATTATGGAGTTACAACAGGAAATTGCATTTGCACATGCAGAGGATATGATTGGTAAGTCTGTACTTGCAATGATTGAAGGAAAAGTACCTGACGAACATGCTTATGTGGCAAGAACCTATATGGACGCTCCGAATGTAGACGGTTTCCTTTTCATACAGACAAGTGAAGAACTGATGACAGGTGATTTTGTCAGAGCTAAGATTACAGGCTCTTATGAATATGACTTGATTGGAGAGATTGACCATGAATTTACCGAATAAATTAACAGTTTTTAGAGTGATATTAATTGTTCCTTTTGTATTGTTTTTACTGACAAATTTAGGGGGCAGTTACGGAGATTGGATTGCACTTGCGATTTTTATTGTGGCAAGTCTGACCGACCTGGCAGATGGTAAAATTGCAAGAAAATACAATTTGGTCACAAACTTTGGAAAATTTATGGATCCTCTTGCAGATAAGCTTTTGGTATGCTCAGCTATGATTTGTTTGATTGAACTGGAGCGTATTCCGGCATGGGTAGTTATAATTATCATTGCAAGAGAGTTCATTATCAGTGGGTTCCGTTTGATTGCATCTGATAATCATGTAGTAATTGCAGCAAGCTATTGGGGCAAATTTAAGACAACTTTCCAAATGATTATGGTGTGTCTGATGATTGCCAATATCCAAGCGCTATATATGCTCACACAGATTATTATGTGGATTGCTTTGGTACTGACAGTAGTTTCTTTAGTAGACTATATCATAAAAAATAAATCTGTTCTGACTGATGGAACAATGTAAAAGATAGAAAGGTGGGACTACCCCACCTTTTTTCGTGAAATGTAAAAAATCATACTTGCACAGGCAAAAAAGGTATGCTATGGTAGTTAAGTAAACTACTTGTGCATGCAAAAGAGTAGTAGAAAAGAAGTAAGTCATGGGATGTCTTCCCGAATTCAAAAAATTCCCCCCTTAAAAAGAAATAGAATAGATGTTGACAAATTCGAACAGATGTTTTAATATAATACTATAATGAACGCTTGTTCTGTAGGGGATAGATAATGAGAAAGGCATGGTTATAAAGATGGAAAGAGAAGAAAAACTGAAAGCATTAGATGCTGCGTTAGGACAGATTGAAAGACAGTATGGTAAAGGGGCAGTTATGAAATTGGGTGACCCGGCTACACAGATGAATGTGGAAACTGTTCCGACCGGTTCTTTAAGCTTAGATATTGCATTAGGCCTTGGAGGTATTCCAAAGGGCAGAATTATAGAGATATATGGACCAGAGTCTTCTGGTAAGACAACAGTTACCTTACATATGATTGCAGAGGTACAAAAGAGAGGCGGTATTGCAGGATTTATTGATGCAGAGCATGCATTAGATCCTGTTTATGCAAAAAATATCGGTGTAGATATTGATAATTTGTATATTTCGCAGCCGGATAATGGAGAACAGGCTCTTGAGATTACGGAAACTATGGTTCGCTCCGGTGCAATTGACATTGTAGTAGTGGACTCTGTCGCAGCACTTGTTCCAAAGGCAGAAATTGATGGTGACATGGGAGATTCACATGTAGGCTTACAGGCAAGACTGATGTCACAGGCTTTAAGAAAGCTGACCGCAGTTATCAGTAAGTCGAACTGTACAGTTATTTTTATCAATCAGTTACGTGAAAAAGTTGGTGTTATGTTTGGAAATCCTGAGACTACAACAGGTGGACGTGCGTTAAAATTCTATTCTTCAGTAAGACTTGATGTACGTAGAATTGAATCTTTAAAGCAAAGTGGTGAAGTAACAGGTAACAGAACAAGAGTAAAAGTTGTTAAAAATAAAATTGCACCTCCATTCAAAGAAGCTGAGTTTGATATTATGTTTGGCGAAGGTATTTCTACAGTAGGTGATATCTTAGATCTGGCAGCAAATGTAAATATTGTTGTAAAGAGCGGTGCATGGTATGCTTACGATGGCAATAAAATCGGTCAGGGTAGAGAAAATGCAAAGCAGTATTTAAAGGATAATCCTGATGTGTGTGCGGAGATTGAAAATAAAGTGCGTGTGCATTATGGCTTACAGGGAGGCGTTACGCCAGAGGAGCCAAAGCAGGAAAAGGGAGCTGCCAAAAAAAGTGCTGCAGGTAGTGAGGAATAGTACTTATGCAGGTAACTGAGATAATAGAACTCTCTAAAGCAAAAGTAAAGGTATTTATTGATAATGAGTTCGCCTTTGTCTTATACAAAGGCGAACTTCGTACTTATAAGCTTAAAGCAGGAGAAGAAATCAGCGAGAATGTTTATCATCAGATAGTAGATGAGGTTTTGGTAAAACGTGCGAAACTTCGCTGTATGAATTTACTAAAAAGCAGAGATTATACAAGATTTCAATTAGCGACAAAGCTAAAACAGGGATTGTATTCGGATGAAGTGATACAGCAGGCATTAGATTATGTGGCTTCTTACCATTATATAGATGATGCCAGATATGCAGAGGACTATGTGCGGTATGGGCTACAAACAAAAAGTAAAAAGCAGGTTATGCTGGAGCTTCGTAAAAAGGGTGTTTCTTCAGAGATAATTGAGGATGCAATGATGCGCTGCGATAATGAAACGGAAGATAAGGAAGCGGAGCTTATTAAGAAACTGCTTGTTAAGAAAAAGTATATGGCAGCAACAGCCACTAGAGAGGATAAGAGCAAAATAGTAGCTTTTTTATATAGAAAGGGATTTTCTCTTGACAAAATTCACACAATTATTGGAGAAATAGACTAAAAAATGGAAATACTCTTTTGCAGATTTATGCATAATACTTGACATAAATGTATATTAAGGTTAAAATTAAAGTGTTGTAATATCATGTTTATTTTATAATATTTTTGAATAATTTATGAAAATAGACTGATTTAACTATTAGCATCCAATTCTTACGTTAAATGACGTATTTGAATCATATGCATTCGGATTCTAGTCCGAAGATAGATAGTGTACAATGAAAATTTAATAAGGAGGTGCTCCTGTACATGCTATATGTAATTGAAGCAATTGTTGTTGCAATAGTGTGTGCTCTTGTTGGATTTGTAGTATTTTCCAATTATAAGAAGAATGTAGAAGCTACAATTGGAAATGCAGAGAATAAGGCAAGAGAGATTATCGATGAAGCACTGAAAACTGCTGAAGCTAAGAAACGTGAAGGTCTTTTAGAGGTTAAGGAAGAGTCAATTAAGGCTAAGAATGACTTGGATAAAGAGATTAAAGAGCGCAGAGCTGAGGTACAACGTTTTGAAAGACGAGTGCAGCAGAAAGAAGAAAGCATCGATAAAAAGGCAGATTCTATCGAGAGAAAAGAAGCTGCTTTGGCTACACGCGAAGAAGAGCTTGCAAAACAAAAGGAAATCGTTGCAAAATTGAACGAAGAGCGAGTACAGGAACTGGAGCGAATTTCAGGGTTAACTTCCGAACAGGCAAAAGAGCATTTGTTGAAAATTGTTGAAGATGAAGTAAAACATGAAACTGCAGTAATGATTAAGGAAATGGAAAGCAGAGCAAAGGAAGAGGCTGATAAGAAGGCAAAAGAGTATGTCGTAACAGCTATTCAGAAATGTGCTGCGGACCATGTATCTGAAACAACTATTTCAGTTGTTCAGCTTCCAAATGATGAAATGAAGGGAAGAATTATTGGTAGAGAGGGAAGAAATATCAGAACTCTGGAAACACTGACTGGCGTAGAACTCATTATTGATGATACACCGGAAGCTGTTATTTTATCAGGATTTGACCCAATCAGAAGAGAAGTTGCAAGAATTGCACTTGAGAAGCTGATTGTCGATGGACGTATCCATCCGGCAAGAATTGAAGAGATGGTTGAAAAAGCGCAGAAGGAAGTCGAAGTAATGATTAAAGAGGAAGGTGAAGCTGCTACACTCGAGGTTGGTGTACATGGTATTCATCCGGAATTAATCAAATTACTTGGTAAGTTGAAGTTTAGAACGAGCTATGGACAGAATGTATTAAAGCATTCTATAGAGGTTGCTCAGCTTACTGGCTTGTTAGCCGCAGAGATGGGACTTGATATAAGAATGGCGAAACGAGCAGGCTTACTCCATGACATTGGAAAAGCTGTTGACCATGAGATGGAGGGCTCACATATCCAACTAGGTGCTGAACTTTGTAGAAAATACAAGGAGTCACCAATCGTTATCAATGCAGTTGAATCACATCATAATGATGTGGAAGCACAGTCATTGATTGCATGCCTTGTACAGGCTGCTGATACTATTTCAGCTGCAAGACCTGGTGCAAGACGTGAAACATTGGAAACATACACAACCAGATTAAAACAATTAGAAGACATAACAAACAATTTCAAAGGTGTAGAAAAATCTTTTGCTATTCAGGCAGGTAGAGAAGTTCGTGTTATGGTAGTTCCTGAGCAGATTAGCGATAGTGACATGGTATTACTAGCCAGGGATATTTCTAAGCAGATTGAGGCTGAGTTAGAGTATCCTGGACAGATTAAAGTCAGTGTCATTAGAGAGTCTCGTGTCGTAGATTACGCGAAGTAATGAAATAACTGAATATGCGAACCGCTAAAATACTGAATTATTAGTGTTTTAGCGGTTTTTTGTATGGAGAGGAAAGAAATATGGGAGAACAGATAAAACGTATTAAAAGAGAATTGCAGTGTAAGGGTTCGATAACAGATTATTATAAGGATACTGTAATGCTTCCTGATGGTAGAGAAGAAGTATGGGATTTTGTAGGACATAAGGGAGCTGCTGCTACAGTAGCTGTGTTGCCAAATGGAAAACTGCTTATGGTTACACAGTATAGAAATGCATTAGACAGACAGACGATTGAAATTCCTGCAGGTGGATTAAAAACACCGGATGAACCAACCGTGGAAGCTGCAAAAAGAGAATTGAAGGAAGAAACAGGATATACTTGTGGATCCATTGAACCTTTATTAACGATAAGAACAACTGTTGCGTTCTGTAATGAAAAAATAGATATTTATCTTGCGAGAGATTTAGAAGCGGGTGAACAGGAGTTGGATGATGATGAATATGTGGATGTAAAGGCATATGAGCTTTCAGAACTGGAGGAGATGATTTACAACGCTACGATACAAGACTCTAAGACAATAGCAGGAATTTTTGCATATAAAAATAAATACGTAAAATAGACATAAGGATGGATATTTTTATCGATTTGTTCATATTATAGATAAAAAAACGGGATTGGACAGCTTATGTTTTTGGTATGGAAAAAGGCAAACATCATGCGGGTAAGAATGCTTCTTATAGGAATTGCAGGAGCTATACTTGGCGTGGTGTTTTTTATTTCTTTTCGAACTTGTTTTGTTGATAGTATGGTGGAAAATTACGTAGAACATTTGAAACAATTACAGAACTTGGAGATTGCTCATGCAAACTTGCTATACTGCATTTGTAAAGTACGTATACTGCAAATGCTAGGGTTATTTTTGTGCTATCTAAGTAAAAAACGAAGACTTTTTATGCAATTTTGCATTGGAGTGATGTCATGCTTTGGCGTTATTCAAATTATGTGTTTGTTTTTTGTGTATGGTGTAAAAGGATTTTTTGTTTTTCTTTTATTACATTTTCCACAGGGACTGATTTATTTACTTATTTTTCTTTTTCTATTGTATAAAACGGAAAATGTTGGGGCAGACTATGAGTATCAAAAATATGTAGGAAAGGGAAATAAAGTATCTCGATTTTTAGCTCGCTTATTGGAAGCGTTGCTATTAGTGACCTCATGTATGCTGGGTATTTTAGTAGAGTGTTATGGCAATCCGATAGTTTTGCAACAGATAGTAAAATACTTGATTTAGTATATAGTTAGTTAATTTACACAATATACAGAAAATAAATAATTAACAAAAAATATTTACAAAAAATAATTGATTTTGTGTTAAATTAACTGTATAATAAAAATAGGCATAAGGGGTAAATGAATACTTTATGAGGAGGGTTTTCAAGAAAATTTATGGAAAGAGAAATTAATAACTTTATTTCTTATTTACATAATATAAAGAAAACTTCGAATAATACTGAACTATCATACAAGAGGGATTTGGCTAAACTGCGCCAGTATTTGGAAGAAAAAGGAATAACAGAGGTATCTCAGATTACAGAAGAGGTACTTGATTCCTATATTGTGTATTTAGAAGAAAACCAATTTGCTGCTGCGACCATTTCTAGAAATGTAGCTTCTATCAAAGCTTTTTATCACTATTTGTGCAAAGAAGGAGTTGTTGATAAGGACATTTCAGGAGGTTTGAAAGCGCCAAAAATCGAGAAAAAAATGCCTGAAATTTTGACACCTGAGGAAGTAATCTGGTTGTTAGAACAACCAAAGGGGGATACCCCAAAAGAAATTCGCGATAAAGCTATGTTAGAGCTTTTATATGCGACAGGAATTCGCGTGACGGAACTGATTACCCTAAAAGTTTCCGATGTAAACATGCAGATGGGATATATTATCTGCAGAGATGGCAGCAAGGAAAGAGTAATTCCCTTTGGAGCTGCTGCCAAAAAAGCAATGACTAATTACTTGGAAAAGGCAAGAAACGTAATGTTACTTGACTTAAATTCGGATATTCTTTTTGTGAATTGCTCTGGTATGCCAATGAGCAGACAGGGCTTCTGGAAGCTGATTAAGTACTATGCAAAGAAGGCTGGTATTGTGGCTGATATTACACCACATACCTTGAGACATTCCTTTGCTGCACATTTAGTAGAAAACGGTGCAGATTTAAGAAGCGTGCAGGAAATGCTGGGACATTCTGATATTTCAACAACACAGGTTTATGCAACTTTAACTCATAATAGAATTCGCGAAGTGTATTCAAAAGCACATCCAAGAGGATAGGAATTGAAAAAGAGACATCGAGTTGATGTCTCTTTTTGTGATTAACGGTAATCTGCAATTCTGTAAATTAAATCTTCTGTATCTTTCCAACCAAGACAAGCATCTGTAATAGATTTGCCATAAATATGCTCGCCGATTTTCTGGTTACCCTCTTCAATGTAGCTCTCAATCATAAGACCTTTCACCAAACGGTGGATGTCTTCGTTGACATTTCGTGACATCATAACTTCTTTAGCAATTCGAAGCTGTTCCTTGAACTGCTTATTGGAATTGCTGTGGTTTGTATCTACAATGCAGGCTGGATTTAGCAAATCACGTTCATTGTATTTTTCCAATAACAAATTGAGATCCTCATAATGATAGTTTGGAATGGAGTTTCCATGCTTATTGACAGAACCACGTAAAATGGTGTGTGTCAGAGGATTTCCGGTAGTTTTTACTTCCCATCCACGATAGATGAAAGAATGAGAATGCTGGGCAGCATATACAGAGTTAAGCATAACGCTTAAATCACCACTGGTAGGATTTTTCATGCCGGCAGGAACATCAAAACCGCTGACAGTCAATCTGTGCTGCTGGTCTTCTACAGACCTTGCACCGATGGCTACGTAGGAAAGAATATCGGAAACATAGCCCCAGTTTTCAGGATAAAGCATTTCGTCTGCTGCGGTAAGTCCTGATTCTTCAATAGCACGAATCTGCATTTTTCTCATGGCAATCAGACCCTGCAAAAAGTTCGGTTTCTTTTCCGGGTCAGGCTGATGGATGATACCTTTGTAGCCCTCACCTGTTGTTCTTGGTTTATTTGTATAAATACGAGGAATTAGAATCAATTTGTCTTTTACTTTTTCATTGACCTTTGCAAGTCTCGTGACGTAATCACAAACTGCATCCTCGTTATCTGCGGAACAGGGGCCTACAATAACAAGAAATTTATTGGACTCTCCTGTAAAAACTTTTGCTATTTCTGCATCTCTTGTATCTTTAATTGCTTTCAAATGCGCCGGAAGAGGAAATTGCTCTCTGATTTCATCCGGAGTAGGAAGCTTTTTTACAAAATCAAATCCCATAGTAATAACCTGGCCTTTCTTACTTAAAACACTCTTTTAAACAAACATAGCTATTATAATCAATTTAGCACTTTAAAGCAAGACATTCTTTTCGTTATTCACTTAAGAACATACTTATGCTATAATGTTTCTGAAAAAAATGCAAGATAGAAAGGTTTCTATAGATGGGAAAAAAAGTAGTAGTAGGAATGTCGGGAGGAGTAGATTCTTCTGTGGCGGCATATTTATTAAAGAAACAGGGATATGAAGTCATTGGCGTGACGATGCAGATATGGCAGGATGAATCACAATGTGCAATAGAAGAGAATGGCGGCTGCTGCGGATTGAGCGCGGTAGACGATGCAAGACGTGTGGCGGCAGCTTTAGACATTCCCTATTATGTTATGAATTTTAAACAGGAGTTTAGGCAATGTGTCATGGACCCTTTCATTGAGGATTATTTGCACGGAAGGACACCAAATCCGTGTATTTTGTGTAACAGACATGTGAAATGGGAGGCACTTTTGGAAAGAAGTCTGGCACTTGGAGCAGATTACATTGCGACAGGGCATTATGCAAGAATTTCAAAACTTCCAAATGGCAGATATGTCATTCGAAATTCTGTGACAGCAAAAAAGGACCAGACCTATGCGCTTTACAATCTGACACAGAGACAACTGGCGCATACCCTGATGCCCGTAGGTGAGTATGAAAAAACGCGGATTCGTGAAATTGCAGCAGAAGTTGGTCTGCCGGTAGCATCAAAGCCTGACAGTCAGGATATTTGCTTTGTACCGGATAATGATTATGCAGCGGTCATTGAAAAAGAGGCAGCAGACAGAGTGCCTAAGCCCGGTAATTTTGTGACAAAGGATGGCACTGTTTTAGGACAGCATAAGGGAATTATCCATTATACGGTAGGACAAAGAAAAGGATTAAATCTTTCCATGGGACATCCTGTTTTTGTAACAGAGATAAGACCGGAAACAAATGAAGTAGTGATAGGTGAGAATGAAGATGTCTTTTCAACCACTTTGTACTGTTCAGATTTGAATTTTATGGCAGTGGAGAAATTAGAAGGACCAACAGAAGTAATGGCTAAAATCAGATATGCCCATGAGGGAGCTCCCTGTATCATAGAAGAGGTAGAACCTGGAAAGGTAAAATGTACCTTTAAGGAGCCTGTTAGAGCAATTACTCCGGGACAGTCTGTTGTTTTTTACCAGGATGATTATGTTTATGGTGGAGGAACCATACTCAGATAACAATAAAAGGGTGCTGATGCACCCTTTTACAGTTTTATAAATTCAGGAACACGATTTTCATACATACAATAGTATTTGAAACCACAGGCAGTTAAAATTTCTTCTGCCTTATCAAAATGAGCACCGATATGTGCTGCATCATGGGCATCAGAACCGATGGTAATGATTTCGCCACCAAGCTCACGATAACGTTTCAAAAGTGCAAAATAAGGATTAGGTTCAGAAAAACCGCGGTCAAAACCGGAGGTATTTAACTCGATTCCTTTTTCTTCTTCTATCAAATGTGTGAGAATTTGATCTAAAACATCCTGGTGCTTTTCATAAGTAAAAGCATCATTTTTTGTTGGACCATAGCGCAGTACATAGTCTAAATGCCCATATACATCAAAGTATGGGAGCTTCTTTACATTTTCTAAAATACTTGCAAAATAGGCATGGTGTGCTTCTTCTTCGCTTCTTCCTTCAAAAAACTTAGGATAATAAGGGTCTACTTTGTCACAAAGATGGGAAGAACCGATGATAAAGTCAAAATCATAAGAACGGGAATAAATAGCAATTTCGCGTTTTAAATGCGCCTGTAATCCAAGCTCTACACCAAAAAGAACTTTAATCTGGTCCTGATATTTGTTTTTCAGACCAATTAACTCGTATAAATAAGAGTCTGTATTGAGCTCAAAAATAGCTTCCTTGCCTTCCGGATATACAAAGTCAGGGTCATAATGCTCTGTAAAACAAATTTGTTTTAAGTTAAGAGAAATCGCCTGTTTAATCATATCCTCCATGCTGGCATTGCTATCACCGGAGTTATGAGAATGCATATGATAATCAGCTCTAATAGACATATAAGGTGCCTCCTTTTTTATGAATCATTATAAATTTTCTCTTATTGTAGCATAGCCTGTACGAGTTTTTAAGTTTTTTTGAAAATATACTTGAATTTTATGGGATTATTAGGTAGAATGAAGTTGCTGATAAAATTTTGTCAATCTGTCAAGTAAAAAAGGTTGATAAAATGACATGAATAAGAATAAATTTATCTATTTTAGGAGGAATTTAAAAATGGCAGTAAGAGTTGCAATTAACGGTTTTGGTCGTATTGGTCGTCTTGCATTCAGACAGATGTTCGATGCAGAAGGATATGAAGTAGTAGCAATCAATGACTTAACAAGTCCTGATATGCTTGCTCACTTATTAAAATATGATACAGCTCAGGGTAGATATAAATACGCTGACAAGGTAGAAGCTGGTGAAGATTCTATCACAGTTAATGGAAAGAAAATCACAATCTACAAAGAAGCAGATGCTTCTAAGCTTCCTTGGGGAGAATTAAAGGTAGACGTAGTTCTTGAGTGTACAGGTTTCTATACATCAAAGGAAAAAGCTTCAGCTCATATCACAGCTGGTGCTCGTAAGGTTGTTATCTCTGCTCCAGCAGGAAACGATCTTCCTACAATCGTTTACAATGTAAACCACAAGACATTAAAGGCTTCTGATACAGTTATTTCAGCAGCTTCTTGTACAACAAACTGCTTAGCTCCAATGGCTAAGGCTCTTAACGATTTAGCTCCAATCCAGTCTGGTATCATGACAACAGTTCATGCTTACACAGGTGATCAGATGATCCTTGACGGACCACAGAGAAAGGGCGATAAGAGAAGATCTAGAGCAGGTGCTCAGAACATCGTTCCAAACTCAACAGGTGCTGCAAAAGCTATCGGTTTAGTTATTCCAGAATTAAACGGAAAATTAATCGGTTCTGCACAGCGTGTACCAACCCCTACAGGATCTACAACAATCTTAGTTGCAGTTGTTAAGGGACAGGTTACAAAAGAGCAGATTAACGACGCTATGAAGGCTGCTCAGACAGAATCTTACGGATACAACACAGATGAAATCGTTTCTTCAGACGTTATCGGTATGACATATGGTTCATTATTCGATGCTACACAGACAATGGTAGCTCCAATGGAAGATGGAAATACACAGGTACAGGTTGTATCTTGGTATGACAATGAGAACTCTTACACATCACAGATGGTAAGAACAATCAAGTACTTCTCAGAGTTAGCATAATTTTAGCTTTAAAGAAGACCTATAGAAGGTCCGGTCTTGTGGACCGGACCTTCTTTGTTTTACAAATAGGAAAGTGCTCGTATGTAGTTGAACCAAGAGTTTGCTGCTGAGCAAACTTTTTGTTCGTGTAAATACAAATATGTGGAGGATTAGACATGGGATTAAATAAGAAATCAGTAGATGACATTAATGCAAAGGGAAAAAGAGTTCTTGTAAGATGTGACTTCAACGTACCATTAAAGAATGGTGAGATTACAGATGAGACACGTATCGTAGCAGCTCTTCCAACAATCAATAAATTAATCGCTGACGGCGGAAAGGTTATTCTTTGCTCTCACTTAGGAAAAGTAAAGAATGGTCCAAACGAAGGCGAATCTTTAGCACCGGTTGCAAAGAGATTATCAGAAAAGCTTGGTAAAGAGGTTACTTTCGTATCTGATTACAACGTAACAGGTGAAGCAGCTACAGCAGCAGTTGCAGCAATGAAAGAAGGAGATGTTGTATTATTACAGAATACACGTTTCCGTGGCGCAGAAGAGACAAAGAACGGTGAAGAATTCAGCAAAGAATTAGCTGATCTTGCTGATTTATATGTATGCGATGCTTTCGGTTCTTCTCATAGAGCACATGCATCCGTAGCTGGCGTTACAAAATTCATCACAGCTAAGGGTGGAGAGAATGTAGTTGGATATTTAATGCAGAAGGAAATCGAGTTCCTTGGAAATGCAGTTGAGAATCCTGTAAGACCTTTCGTAGCTATTTTAGGTGGTGCAAAGGTTGCAGATAAGTTAAACGTTATTTCTAACTTATTAGAGAAATGTGATACCTTAATCATCGGTGGTGGTA
>CAMBAN010000032.1 GCA_945864145.1 uncultured Lachnospiraceae bacterium
ACTGACAGATGCAAATAATAAGGCAATAAAGGAAGAACAAAAATAGTAAAGGCGGTGAAGCGTTATGCATTTTGTTCGAGGTAATAACTCGGTGCAGTTTTAAAGTCTGGTAGCAGATTGCATCGAGGGAAAAAAGAATATGTTATCAGGAACTGCACCGAATCGTATGGAAAACAACAGTTTATACGAAAAGGAGCAAAAGAATGGAACAGAAAGAAAAATTATTAAATAGTTGGTTACAGGAAGAAGAGTTAGCGCATATTCATGGTTGGGATTTCTCTCATTTGACAGGAAGATATGAGGAAGAAGGAGATTTGCCCTGGAGCTATAAGCAGGTGGTAAGAAGTTATTTAACACCGGAGAAAAAGATTTTAGATATTGATATCGGAGGCGGAGAGTTTTTACTTTCTTTACAGCATCCTTATGAAAATACTGCTGCAACGGAAAATTACCCACCTAATGTAGAGTTATGCAAAGAAACACTCTTGCCGCTTGGCATTGATTTCAAACAGGCAGATGGCAGCATACAATTACCGTTTGCAGATGAAAGCTTTGATATTGTGCTCAATCGTCATGGAGAATTTAACGAAAAGGAAATTTACAGAGTCCTGAAACCTAATGGTATTTTTATCACACAACAGGTAGGTGCAAAGAATGATAGAGAATTAGTAGAACTTTTACTAAATGATGTACCACCAATACCTTTTCCAAAACAGCATTTACACATTATCCAAAAATCCTTTGAAGAAAATGGATTTCACACATTAAAAGGAGAAGAAACCTTTAGACCAATCAGATTTTTTGATGTTGGGGCATTAGTATGGTTTGCAAGAGTAATTCCATGGGAATTTCCAAATTTTAGTGTGGAAAGCTGTTTAAATAAGTTATATGATGCACAGAAAATATTAGAGGAAAAAGGTGTGATAGAAGGAAATATTCATAGATTTTTGTTGGTATCACAAAAAATATAATTTCTTTTATTATGTAGTCAATCAATAGAAAAAGAACATCTACTTTTGGTAGGTGTTCTTTTTGCTTAATCATGTCTTTCGTCTTTATTATCGTACATTTCGCAGAAACGTGCGGAAAAGGATGGTTCTCTGTTAGCCACATAAAGATGAGAAATATCACCGAAGCTTGCAACACGAAAGGAGGCAATGCCTTTACGTCGTTCTTCTGTATAGACTGTTGTTACAGAAGTGGGAGCGGCAGCAGTATGATGCCACAATATCATAGGAGATACATTCATCAGATGACTAAGTAATACACACTCTAATCCGAAGTGGCAAAAAAAGACAAGTATGTCATTATTTGCTTTTTGCACATCGTAATAATCACCATTTCTCGCATAGCCATGGGTAGCAAGTAAGGCATCGAAATTTTTTGTGACCCAGTCATATTCTTCTTTCACTTTTCCCTCACGCATAATATCAGTAGTATACCAAAGGTCTCTTCTAAAATAGTTTTCATCCTGTGTCCAATCTGCAGGAAGCCAATCCCATGCAATTGACTTTTGGTTTGTTACATCAGGACGCAGGATTTTTGGATTAAATTCTCTTAGCCACTCAAGAGTTGTGGCAGTTCTACCTGTTTTTTCCAGAGTAAAGGAAGCGGTGTCCTGAGCTCTTCCCAAGGGTGACACATAAAAATCTTTTACATCCAGTTTTGAAATTCTTTCAGATACGAGTTTAGCTTCTTCCCAACCTGTTGGGGTCAGAGAATCATGCTCATAATCCGGATCTGCATGTCTGACAATGATTAACTTCATATATTTTATCCCTCTTTTTTCATTTACATTAGCACACTGATTAGCATAAGTAAATAGAAAATACAGAAGATAAATGATTGCTAAAAACAGGAAAATACGTTACCATTAAATAAAAGGGAATTAGAATGAGAGCAAATGATAAAGTACAAGGGGGCAATGAAAATGAAATTAGAATTTGATAGTAGCTTAGTAACCGGTAACAAGATGATTGATGACCAGCACAGAGAGATTATTGGAAAAATTGATAATCTTATAACCTGCTGTGAACAAGGCGGGGGAAAAATGCAGGCAATTAAAATGTTGGATTATTTAGCAGAGTATACTGTCTTTCACTTTGATGCAGAGGAAAAACTGCAGGAAGAAGTTTCTTATCCGGGTATCCGGGAACATAAAGCAAAACATGCTGAGTTTAAAAAGGCAGTAGAGGAGCTTCATGAAATGTTAGAGGAAGAGGAAGGTCCTTCAGAAGCTTTTGTAGCAGCAGTAAAAAAGAATGTGGTTGATTGGCTGTTTCAACATATCAAAAATAAAGACCAGACTTTGGCTACATTTATACAAAATAAAGAATAGTTATGAAGTATTAAGAGCCGGAAACTGAAAAAATCAGTTTTCCGGCTCTTGGCATGAACTCCTAAAACAACACCCCTGTTAAATCATTTATAAGATAATACTTCCCTTTATGACTTTTTTTAAGGCGAGCGTGTCTTGTTGCAATAAAACAAGATGCGCTTTTTTTCCAAGAGAAATGCTGCCATAGAGAGAATCCATACCGATGGAACGGCATGGATTGATAGTGGCGGCAGCAACGGCGGTTTCTAATGGGATTCCCATGGAGACCGCCGTTTTCATACAGTCGGTAAGTGTTGTAACACTGCCTGCAAGCGTACCGTCTGAGAGAATCGCATGGTTGCCGGTTACTGTAACGTCAAGTCCGCCAAGCGTGTAGCTACCGTCCGGCTTACCTGTCGCACGCATGCTGTCGCTGATCAGAATCACTCTGTTCTGACATACCTCGAAGGTAGTGCGGACAACAGGGGCGGAGATGTGCACACCGTCACAGATAAGCTCTGTATAGCAATTTCCAGTATCGTAAGCGGCGCCGATAACGCCGCTGTCTCTGTGATGGAAGGGCGGCATTGCGTTATAAAGGTGAGTGATGTGATTTGCACCTGCTGCAAGGGCTAATTTCGCCGTATGATAGTCAGCTTGTGTATGTGCGATGGAAAAGGCAACTTCATCTTTGCATTCGCGAATACAGGAGAGTGCTCCCGGGAGCTCTGGTGCGAGAGATACCAGCTTTACCAGCCCTTCGGAGGAAACGCACCAGTGTCGGATGAGAGCGCTGTTGGGCATCTGTATATAAGTCTCATTTTGAGCGCCTTTTTTATTTTTGTTGATAAATGGGCCTTCCATATGGATACCAATAAGATCTGCACCTGTTGTAGTGAGTGAACCCTCAGTTTGCTTCTTGTGAAACAATGCTGCTGTTTTACATATGTTGTCTAGTGTATCGGAAGGCAGTGTCATAGTGGCAGGGCAAATGGAGGTAACTCCCTGCGCCAGCTCGAAGGAGGCAATTGCTTCGCAGGCTTCTAAGCTGTCATCGCAGAAGTCATATCCGTCACATCCATGGAAATGTATATCGGTAAGTCCCGGAATGCAGTAGCAGCCTGTACCGTCAATGACAGCTTCTCCTTGTTCTAATGGTTCGTCAGAGTCCAGAAGAGCTGTAATTATATCGCCATCTGTTCTTATCGTAAGGGGTGTAAATGTCTGGTTTTCTGTATATACAAGTGTATTAGTGATGTACATGATTTCCTCCTGTATTATAGAAGTGATAGTGCTTCCTTGTCTGCAACTAATGTTACATCGTTATGAAGCTGTAACACGGAAGCTGGAATTTGTGGTGTAATTGGACCAAAGAAAGCCTGCTTTACAATGTCGGCTTTGCTTTTGCCGTTGACAACGATAACAATTTTTCTTGCCTGCATGATAGATTTGATTCCCATGGTATAAGCTTGTTTTGGTACTTTATCCATAGAATCAAAGAAGCGTGAATTGGCATCTATAGTACTGGGTGTCAAATCAACCAGATGTGTTTCTTTTTCGAATGCAACTCCTGGCTCATTAAATCCGATATGACCGTTCAGACCAAGTCCTAGTACACCGATTTCTAAATAACTACACCAAATAACTTGCCTATTTTCCCGATTGCACATGACAAAAAGCCTCGGCGTAGCCCGCTACGCCTACGTTTTTTGCCATGCACACTCGAAAAAATATTCTGCGTTATTGGTCCAGTTATTTACGAAACGATGTACTAGTAGCTGTAAATCAATACCGCCACTTTGACGAATGATTTCATTGTAGGCAGTACAGGCTTTGTCAGAATCCGGTTCCAGACCATTTGGCACAAAGGTGTGTTCGGGACGAATATTAACGTGTGAAAAGAGCTTATCATTCATAAAATAGCGATAGCTTTGGGGGTCCTGAGGCGATAGCCCTTTGTATTCATCGAGGTTGATGGTTGTTACTTCGGAGAAGTCCAGATCCCCTTTTTCATACCACTGAATCAACTGCTCGTATATGCCAACGGGAGAAGAACCGGTGGCAAGCCCAAGAACACAGTTATTTTTCATGATAATCTGTGCCGAGATAATATTTGCCGCCATGCGGCTCATGTGATAATAATCTCTTGTTTCTATGATTTTCATAATGTGGACCTCCATATTTGTAATATACTTATATTCAATGTAGCAATATTTCCCAGGCATATCAAGATAATTGAAAGAATACAACAATATGTATTTCGTATTAATTAGAAATGTAAAATCCTTCTTGACTCTCCCCTTAGGGGAGATACTATCATTACTTTCATAAAAACAACAAATGGAGGTAAGGTATGAGTACATGTATTGAAGTAAGTAATCTCGAAAAATCCTTCCAAGGCAGGAAGGTAGTAAATGGACTTTCTTTGGAGCATGGTTACTGACTTTGATTTCTATGTTTAGCATTGAATTGATGTTAGCAAGTTTGTGCAGAACTGTTAAGACAGCAAATGTAGTGACAAGTCTGGTATATTTCCCGATGCTATTTTTGTCCGGTGCAACAATTCCGTTTGAATTGTTTCCCAGAGGATTACAAAGGGTTGCTTCTGTGTTACCATTGACACAAGGAATTAAGCTTATGAAAGCTACTTCTATGATGAGTGAAATGGGAACAAAAGCTGAGTCGGTAGTGAGTATTGTAGTTTTGCTGATAGTTATAACTGTAGTATGCACAATTATTTCGATAAAAACATTTCGCTGGGAATAGATGGAAAAGGAGCAGAAATATATGAAAATGAAGGAAACGCATACTTATTGCAAAGGAAAACCGGAAGCACCAAGATTATATAAAATTGGTATGTTTGCCGCAATGAATCATGTAACCATTAAAACACTCAGACACTATGATGAACAGGGAATTTTAAAACCGGAATATGTAGATGAAAACAATGGTTACCGCTACTATCTGGCAAGTCAGATTGCTGACCTCCATCAGATACTTTCCTTAAGAAATATGGGATTTTCACTGGAGGATATCAAAGCTATTCAAAGTGGCAAGTCAGAAAAGGAGCTGCTTCTTACAAAGAAACAGGAGATTTTAAAGGAAATCGCTGTACTGACTGCCAAGCTTGCACAAGTGGAATCTTATCTGGCGGAGGAACAGCTTGATTTGTCTGCAACAGTTTTGGTCAAGAGCCTGCCGGAAGTCATTGTTGCAACGATGAAAATGAGAATAGAGAGTTATGACTGCCTGTTCGACCTTATGCCAAAGATGGGAGCAGAAATGGAACAGCTGGGATGCGTCTGCGCAGAACCGGATTATTGTTTTACACATTATCTGGAGGCGGGCTACAAGGAAGAAGATATTCTGGTACAGATTTGTGAAGCTGTTACAGAGAAAAAGGAAAATACGGATTGCCTCAGATTTGAAATATTACCGCAAGTGCAGGAAGCAGCATGTATTTTCCATAAGGGGTCTTATAATACATTGTCGCGTTCTTATGCGATACTGTTACGTTTTATAGAAGAAAATGGGTATGAAATTTGCGGAAATATTAGAGAATCCTATATTGATGGGGTATGGAATAAGGAATCAGAGGATGAATGGCTGACAGAGATTCAGATACCAGTTTGTAAGAAACAGGAGGGAACAAATGTCTAATCAGAGTCATATTGTGATAAAAGGGTTACATCAGAATAACCTTAAAAATATATCTTTAGAAATTCCAAAAGGGAAAATAGTTGTGTTTACCGGAGTCTCAGGCTCCGGTAAATCCAGTATTGTGTTCGATACCATAGCAGCAGAAAGTCAGCGGCAGATGAATGAAACGTACACGGCATTTATGAGAGGACGTTTACCAAAGTTTGAAAAGCCTAAAGTAGATGTTATCGAAAATCTTTCTCCTTCAGTTATCATAGATCAGGCACAGTTAGGAGGAAATGCTCGCAGTACAGTAGGAACGATCAGTGATATGTATGCGGCGTTGCGGTTGCTTTTTTCTAGAATCGGCACACCATACGTAGGGACAGCTTCTTACTTTTCCTTTAATGACCCGAATGGTATGTGTATGAAGTGCTCCGGTATAGGAAAAGTGATGGAAGTAGATGTGGAGAACAGAATTGATCCGGAGAAATCCTGGAATGAAGGAATGGCAGATTTACCTGCTTATCATGTTGGAAACTGGTATTGGAAGCAGTATGCGACCTCAGGTCTCATTCCGTTAGATAAAAAATATAAGGATTTTACGGAAACAGAGAAGAACATCCTGCTTTACGGTGCATATGAAAAAGGTGGGGAGCGTATTTCGAAGCAGGTAGAAGGTATTTCTGTTTATTTGAACCGTACCTTAATTAAACGAGACAGTTCAGAATTGAAAGAACCTTCTTTAAAAAAGCTTGCTTCACTCATAAAGGAAGATATTTGTCCTGTTTGTGGAGGAAAACGATTAAATGAGAAGACATTAAGCTGTAAAGTTGCAGGCTATAGTATTTATGAAATGTGTGAAATGGAATTTACAAGGCTTAGAGAGGTTTTACTTGGTATTGAGGACAAGCGGGCGACGACTATCATAGAGGAACTGGTCGCGTCCCTTGACCGAATGATAGACATCGGGCTCCCTTATTTAAATATGAGCCGTGAATCCTCGACTCTTTCCGGTGGAGAAGCACAAAGACTGAAGCTGGTGCGATATATGGGAAGCTCACTTACCGGTATGACTTATATTTTTGATGAACCAAGTACCGGTATGCATCCACGAGATGTCCATCGCATGACAAGACTGTTAAAAAGTTTGAGAGACAAAGGGAATACTGTATTAGTGGTAGAACATGACAAGGATATCATTTCTATCGCAGATGAAGTAGTTGATGTCGGACCGTTAGCAGGAAAAAATGGTGGAAGGATTTTATTTCAGGGAAGCTATGAACAATTACTTGTTTCAGGAACGTTGACTGGTAATGCATTGCGAGAACAAACCTTGGTAAAGGAGAATCCACGTATTCCAAAAGAATTTTTACCTGTTGTAGATGCAAATATTCATAATCTGAAGCATGTATCTGTAGACATTCCGTTGCATGTTCTGACAGTAGTGACAGGTGTTGCCGGTTCAGGAAAAAGTAGTCTGATACGTGATGTGTTTGCAAAGACATATGAGGACAAAGTGGTATTGGTAGACCAGTCTCCGGTCACAGCAACCGGGCGCTCTACACCAGCTACCTTTTTAGGATTTTTTGATGAAGTGCGTAAACTTATGGCAGCAGAAAATGGGGTAGATGCTTCATTGTTCTCTTTTAACAGCAAAGGTGCATGCCCAGTGTGTAATGGAAGAGGCGTGGTAATCACAGAGCTTGTATTTATGGACCCTGTAACTACTGTGTGTGAAGCCTGTGAAGGAAAGAGGTATAGTGAAGAAGCATTAACCTATCGTTATCATGGAAAAAATATCGTGGAGATTTTGGAAATGACGGCAGAGGAAGCATTGGAGTTTTTTGCAGATAATCGTAAAATCAGTAAAATAGTAAAGGCAATGGTAGAGGTAGGGCTGCCTTATCTTTCACTGGGACAACCGTTGTCTACGCTATCTGGTGGAGAACGTCAACGAATCAAGCTAGCCAGGCACCTGGATAAAAAGGGGAATATCTATGTATTGGATGAGCCAACAACCGGACTTCATGCTTCTGATGTAAAGAACATCATGAAGTTGTTGGAGGGGCTGGTAAATCACGGCAATACGGTAATTGTAATTGAACATAATACAGATGTGATGAAGCAGGCAGATTATATCATTGATGTGGGACCTGATGGTGGTACTTTGGGAGGAGAGATTGTTTTTACTGGAACACCAAAGGAAATGATAGAAAAAGCAGATACCATTACTGCAAGATATCTTAGAAAATAAGAAATGTATAAGAAAACAAAAATAACATACCCTTAAAATAAGGAGTTTTCATGCTTGAAATACCCTTGTTTTAAGGGTATACTTATATATGAAAGGAAGGAAGTTCACATGAAAAAAACAACATTTGCATTTTCGAAAGAAATAACAGCAGAAGACATTAAACGTACTCGCAAAAAACTATCATTAACACAGGCAGGTTTTGCCCAGCTTGTGAATGTATCTACAAAAACCGTGGAAAGATGGGAGACAGAGGTCAAGCCAATAACAGGACCTGTTGTGACACTTATCAGGCTATTAAATGAGTATCCCCAGATTCGTAGAGATTATGAGATACCTCAAAAAAGTGAACCTATGCGTTTATGGTATATGTTGAAAAATGAAGTGTGCACGATAATCGATGTGAATGAACGGGAGAAAAGAGTACAGATTTATAATTTTACCAGAGACAATATAAAACGTGCATTTGGTGTAAATGAGCATCCGACCTATGAAGAATATGAGGAGTTTCTGGAATCCAGATGTTTCCCTCGAAGCAGAGATAAAATGAAATTGATATTAAAAGAACTTGATTTACCTTTCTATGAACCATTGATGATTATCGAAAAAACAGCTGGAAAAATGGCAGAGGATGAATTTTGGATTAAGATAGAGAGGTGATGAGGGTGATTGAACTATTTGAAAAAGACATTCGTGAATATGACAGGCAGTCTTCTAAAGGAAACCAGTTGAAATGGCTTTCGAATAATGTTTGGTACAAGGCGGATTATACAGGATATGAAGGATTGACCGAACATGTAATCTCGAAACTGTTAGAGCGGTCAACTCTAGAAAAAAAAGAATTTATTAGTTATCAAACAGAAGAACTAAAGTATAAGTATATTATTTATAAAGGCTGTAGTAGTGAAAATTTCTTGCCGCTGGGGTGGAGTTTGATTACATTAGAACGATTATTTCAAAATATATATCAAAAAAGTCTAAACAAGGCAATTTATACGATTTCGAATTATGAGAATCGTATTCGTTTTCTGGTAGAACAGACCATTCGTATAACAGGACTTACAGATTTTGGAGAATATATTAGTAAGCTACTTACAATAGATGCTCTTTTCTTAAATGAAGATAGGCATACTCATAATATTGCAGTCTTGTTGGATACGGAAGGGAACTATCATTATTGTCCTGTTTTTGATAATGGTGCAGCATTACTTTCAGACACAACAATGGATTATCCCATGAATGTCCCAGTTCAAGTTTTGGTAGAGAATGCTAAAGCCAAAACATTTTGTTCCAGCTTTGATGAACAGCTTGATATAGTAGAACAGCTTTATGGTCAGCATATACGGTTTGATTTTGGAGAAAAAGAGATTGAAACTATTTGCAATGAAGAACTGTATTACTCTGATGAAATAAAGAAAAGAGTAACAGATGTGTTATTAAATCAAAAAAGAAAATATCAATATCTGTTTCGTTAATAAAATGAAAGAAAACCGATTCCCACAGATTAATAGGAAATCGGTTTAGTGAGTATTTAAGCGACATAATCAATATTGGCACCTATGAGATTGATAGCATCCTGAGCCTTACGGTCTTTTTGATAAGGATTGTCTTCGTTGTTGTACTTTATCATGGTGTGGGTGGTTCCCCCTGACACATAGGTTCTTCCGCATTCAGGACACGAGGAGGTATGAATGGAAACAGAAGCATTGATTACTTTTCCATTCTTTTTAGAAGCTTTTTTATAAGCATTTGACACATGTTCCTGTTCGTGAGCGCGTACGGCAGTACCGGCTGACTTCGGCGAAATGTGAGAAGCAGATTTGAAAGATACATTTGCTTCATCGGAACCATCTTGATATTTACGTTCCTTACAGGTCTGACAATCCGCTGGAGAAGACTTACGACCAGCTTTTTTTGTTTCATCAGAGCTCGCAGAATCAGTAGATGAAACTGCATTAGTATGATTTTTAGAAGCAGAATATATATTTACTTGATACGGATTAATTCCGGAATATGCACCAATAGTCATGGCAAAACCTCCTTTTGCTGATGGTTTGTATATATGCATTATAGCATGAGGAAAAAAAGAAGTACACAATAATTGACTAATTCAGACAATGAACACATAAGAAAAGGAAAGAAAAGAATTAGTTGTAACTTTGGCAGATGTAAATATGTGGTTAGTGTGAACCTTACCATTCTATGGGAATATACTATAAGTAAAAAAGGATATATTGTTATGGACAATACGTTACCAAGAAATATGAGAATCCATATTTTGGGAGGATTGATTGAGGAGATTACTACAGATGATAATAGTACACTTGTAACAGTCGCTTATGCTGAATGTCCGGCGTGTAGTCAAAGAGACCAAAGAGTAAGACTTGTAGTTGGAAATCGTACACTAATCTATGATAGGGCAGGAAACAGGATAACTGCACAAGCTTTACAAGTGGGCATGCTTATTAATGCGGTATTCTCATCGACTATGACAAGAAGTATTCCTCCACAGGCAACTGCATACAGAATACGTGTAGTGAGTAACCCATCACCTGAGAACACAACGGAAGGAAGAATTATTGACATAGACAGGCAAAACAGGAGTTTTACAATTATAAGTAATACAAACCAAACATCAGTAATTCGCTTTATTGTGCCGGAAAATGCAATAATCAGAGATATATTTGGAAGACAGATAAATTTCTCAGATTTAGTTGCGGGACTTAGGGTAAGAGTGCGTCATGCAGGCTTTATGACTGCAAGTATTCCACCGCAGACCACTGCTTTTGAAGTGCAGGTTATAAAATAAGAAATGTAGAAAGATATTGACATATTAAATAAAAGGTAATATATTACTTAATAAAGGTAATATATTACCTTTTTGCATGCATAAGTATTTGGAACGGAGTGATGAATTGAAAAATCTGGAAGAACTTGTAAATGGAGGAGTACTTAATTTTGATGGAATAGAAAGTCCATTTTTCTTGTTAGGGCTTATCAGTGCATTTGAAAATCGCTATCAGGCAAAGGCGGACAACTTTTTTGAGGAAATTAGCTGGAAGCAGTTTTTTGCAATCATTTGTCTAAATCTTTGTAATGAGAATCCGACGATTAAGGAGTTGTCTGAGATTATGGGGAGTTCCCACCAGAATGTGAAGCAGATATTGAATAAGCTGGAGGATAAAGGTTATATCAGAATTGCCTTTGATAAAGAGGACAAGAGAAAGCAGAGAGTTTTTTTAACTGAGAAAACAAGAGCTTTTTGTGCGGAGCATGATGAGGGAAGTAAAAAAATTGTTGGAAAGATTTTTGAAGGTATTGATGAGAAAGATATACAAACGGTAATCAGAACGTTTTTCCAAATGGAGAAAAACCTGGAAGAGGTAGAGTAAGAAAGGAATGTGAATAAAATGAAAAAAGTAGTGATTTATCAAAGTGGAACAGGTTTTACAGCAAAATATGCAGGTTGGATTGCAGAAAAATTAGGTTGCGAAGCAAAGGAATACAAAACTGTGAATCCAAATGAGTTGGCTGGTTATGATTTGGTCGTTTATGGTGGCTGGATTATGGGAGGCATGGTAGTAGGATATGATAAGGTTAAGGCATTAAATCTGAAAAATGGAGTTGTATTTGGCGTAGGTATGACTGTCCCAAGTGATGAGGTAGCAGGAAAAATTGCAGAGCAAAATCAGATTTCCAGAGAAAGGTTTTTCTATTTTGAGGGTGGTTACAATCCGCAAAAGCTGGGTGTTGTGAAAAAAATGATGGTGAATATGGTAAAAAAATCTCTTGAAAAGAAAGCAGACAAGACGGAGGATGATTTACATACATTGGAGACATTTAAGGGCGCAGATAATACACGCAAAGAAGCTATCGAGGATTTGGTTGCGTTTTGTATGTAATGGAATAAGTATGAAGAAGTCAGGCAGTTTGTTGAAAAAAACTGCAAAGTGGGATAAAAAATAAATATGAATAAGAAAAAAGATATATTGGCAATTGTAACTATGATTAGTATGTGCGCCACATCAATCTGTGGCATTTTATCCATGAATTTTGAGTATACACATGATTTTATCAATCAATTTATGCAAATGACAGTTATTTCAAGGCACCGATTTCTATTGGCACTGATTTTTGTATCCTTTTTGTGTTGGTCCCGTTGTTTTTACATACATATCTACAATATCAGAAAAGGGCAGATATGGTTTCTGAGATGAAACTGATTTCTGTGTATGCAGTTGCATTTTACTATGCAGCAAGTATTGCTTTTGGTGTTACCTATAACCAGATTTTTCTTGTATATGTACTTTTATTTACCAGCTCGTTGTTTGGCATGTTTTCACACACCAGAAATATACAGGTAAGACGGACAATAACAGTGACAAGGGGCTTAGGTGTATTTCTTGTAATTGCGGGAGTTGCATTGATTGTAGCATGGCTACCGGATATTGTGTCTGCGATGATAAAAGGAGAAACTCTTTCACTGATAGGAGTATATACAACAGAAATTACATATGTACTTGATATGGGCATCATCAGTCCTATGTGCTTTGTATGTCTGTATCTGTTAAAGAAGAATGATGGTTTAGGTGTAATATTTTTGGCTGTGCTGTTGAAGCTGTGTATTATTGTGGGTATCATGGTAATTCCCCAAACAATCTGTCAAATGATTTCCGGTGTGGAACTTCCGCTTCCAGCCCTTCTTACGAAGGTACTTTCCTTTGTTGCTTTGGGAGGATTTGCATTTTATTTCAATCATAGGATGTATCAAGAAATAATTGATAGCTCTGATGATACCTGGACTAAATAAATTGACTGAGAGAACTTGGTTTTAATAAGGAGTGTAGTAAATGAAATGGATAAAAATCATATTTGTTGTGGTATTATTAGCGATTATCGGAGTCATTATATATTGGAAAATTCCCTTTTCTCCGGAAATGAAAAAATTTCTAGTTGCAATGCAAAAAAGAGCAGATAAAGTAAAGCATAGTAATGAAGTGTGCACTTTGGAAGAAATAGAGCGATTACCACAACCATTACAGAAATATTGTAGCTATATAGGTTTAGAAAATTTTCCAAAATATCAAGTGGTAAATACGATATTTGAACGTACAGATTTTGTGTTTGATACCAAATCGGGAAAAGTAATCAAAATGGACTATGATTTATGGCTGTTTTATGATGATATTTTTCGTTCTGCTTTTTGTAGTGCAGCAATGTATGGAATTCCCTTTGAAGGGGTGGATTATGTGACAGAAGAGAAGATGGGAGGTATGAAAGGCATACTTGGAAAAAAACTCATTCTTTTTGATGAATGTGGTGAACAGGGATATAAAGCAAGTCTCATTTCCTGGCTTGCAGAGTCTGTAGTAATTAATCCGGCTGTACTGCTATCTCCATATGTTTCTTATGAGGAGATAGACGACACACATGTTAAAGCAACAGTAACTTATGAAGATGTTTCTGGTTCTGGTGTATTTACTCTTAATGAGGCTGGCGCAATTACAGAATTTTATAGCGCAGAAAGGCAAGTAGAAACAATTGATGGGGTAAAAATGGAACTTGGCTGGAAATGTTATTATGATGAATATGAAGAAAGAAATGGAATCAAAATCGCATCCAAAGTGAAAAGCACGAAATTATTCCCAAA
This sequence comes from uncultured Lachnospiraceae bacterium, assembly GCA_945864145.1. Lineage (GTDB taxonomy): Bacteria > Bacillota > Clostridia > Lachnospirales > Lachnospiraceae > COE1. The sequence continues at coordinate 13,861 of CAMBAN010000032.1, forward strand.
TGGAAGTGAACTGGTATATTTTGCTTCAGATAAATTTACAGTAAAATATATAAAATAGACATATATTCCTGATAATACAGTGTGGTGCTTGTCAATATATTTGGATTGACAAGCTATTTTTATAGTGCTATATTGACTAAAAAGAAGAAAATAGTCAAAAAGAGGTGTGACATGCCAAAAATATACTCAGATGAGGAAAAAAGAGAGATTATAGACCGTTTGCACAAGGCGGGGGAGCAGGGAATTATGCGCTTTGGGGTAAAGAAAACGACAGTAGATTATCTGGTTAAGGAAGCAGGAATTCCCAAAGGGACTTTCTATTTATTCTATGAATCTAAGGAAATGCTACTATTTGAAATCTTAATGCAGGTGCACGAAGAGATAGAACAGGATTTTTTTCGTGAGATTGCAACTGTAGGCAACGCGATGGATGTGGAAACATTGACAGATATTTTTGTAAGAATGTTTGAAAAATGTGAGCAAAGCTGTATTTTGCGGATGATAACAGGAGATGATATGCAAATACTTGCAGAAAAATTACCCAAGGAAGTATTAAGTGCTCATTTAGAGTCCGATACGGACAATGTGGAAAAGTTGAAAATCTTTTTCCCACGTATGGAGAATGAGCAAGCACAAACAGTTGCATGTGCGTTTAGGGGACTTTTTATGCTGCTAGTGCAAAAAAAGCAGATTGGCGAGGCGTATTTCTATGAAAGTATGAGAATGCTTGTACGAGGCATATTGCTCCAACTTTTTGAATCATAAACGTAGTCACAGAAAAGAGGAAAAAGAAATATGGATAAGATGATTACTGTAAATAATTTAGCATTTAGTTATACAAAGCGTCCTTTCGTTGAGGATATTTCCTTTGAGGTTGGGAAAGGAGAAATATTTGGTCTGCTCGGACCTTCCGGAGCAGGAAAGAGCACTATCCAAAAAATTTTGGTAGGACTGATACGTAATTATGACGGAAGTGTCATAGTAGATGGTGTAGAGAGTAAAAAGCATACGAATGCATTTTATCAGAACATTGGCGTGGATTTTGAGTTCCCCAGTTTGTATGAAAAGCTGACAGCAAAGCAGAATCTGGAATTTTTTGGTTCCTTATATAGCAATCCCTTAAGAGACTGGAAAGAATTATTGGAGGAAGTAGGAATGCTGGAGGCAGCAGATAAAAAAGTTTCCGGCTTTTCGAAAGGAATGAAAAGTCGTTTGAATTTTGTGAAAGCTTTGCTTCATAATCCACAGATTTTGTTCCTTGATGAGCCAACAAGTGGTTTGGATCCAACGAACGCAAGAATTATGAAAAATATGATTTTGAAAGAACGTGAGAAGGGGAAATGCATTATTCTCACCACCCATAATATGGAGGATGCGACAGAGCTTTGTGACGAAGTTGCTTTTATCGTAGACGGACACATCAAAGCAAAGGATACACCACATAATCTGATTATGAGCCGTGGTGCAGCCAGAGTAACCTATAGTTATCTGGAAAATGGAAAGGAACAGAATCGAACCACACTTTTAAGCGAAACAGGAAGTGATGAAATACTACATTCTTTATTGAGAACAAATCAGTTACGTTCTATTCATAGTAGTGAACCTACATTAAATGATATTTTCATGGAAGTGACAGGAAGGAGCCTAGTGTGAAAAGAACTTCTAATTGCTCAGAACAATGGTTCTTTCGCAAAGAAGTTCTAAGTTTCACACCTGGAAAAAGCTAAAGCTTTTTCATTATTATTTGTGCCGCCGCTTGGCGGCGGAATGGAGATTAGATTGATATGAGATTTTTACATTTACTCAAGGGTGATATGAAGTTCCAATTCCGATATGGAATTTATTTTATCTATGCAATTATATTGATTGTTTATGGTGTGGCAATACATATGGTACCAGAAGCATGGAAATACCGTTTGGGATTGATTCTGGTATATTCTGACCCGGCTGCATTAGGCATGTTTTTCATGGGAGCATTGATTCTTTTGGAAAAAAGCGAAAGGGCGTTGAACTCCATAGCGATTTCTCCGGTAACGGTGGATGAATATATATTGTCAAAGCTTGGTTCGTTGGGATTGATATCAACACTTGTGGCAGAAATCATTGCACTACAATGTGAATTAGGAAACTACATCTGGCTTGGAATATCCGTATTTTTTGCCTCCTGTCTCTTTTCCTTGTTGGGGCTTTTGGTAGGCTCTTTGATATCTGGCTTGAATCAATTTGTCATTGCAACAGTGCCATGTGAGATTTTGTTTCTGCTGCCTCCTATAGTATATTTGTTTATAACACCACAAAAATGGATGGGAATGCATCCGGGAATTGCAAGTGTGGAAGTCGTTATGCAGGGAATGGGAGGAGTAGCAAATTTATGGATTCTGCTTCTTTGGGTAATCTTGTTATATGTGGTGACAAGAAGTTTTGTGAAGAACATGTTTATACGAATTGCGATTTAGATTATATGAAAAGAGGTAGATATTTATATGAGAGCTATCATGTATTCGTTTCGTCAGGTCTTGCGTGAAGCAAAGTCTGATTTGATGTTGTTTGTGGTCTGTTTTGTACCATTTTTGGCAGGTAGTGTGTTTCGCTTTGGTATACCTGTGCTGGAAAAAATAGTAACTGCATATTTTCAGAGAGAACAGATTATTTTCCCATATTATGGACTAATTGACGGCTTTCTTGCAGTGCTGTCTTCCATGATGTTCTGCTTTGTCAGTGCGATGATAGTTTTGGAGGAAAGAGACAGCGGTATTGAGAAATATATGGGAGTCACTCCGGTTGGGAAAAGAGGTTATTTTATATCGCACTTTATCATTCCGGCAGGAATTGGATATTTTGTTTCCATGCTTGCAGTGATTTTATTTCACCTGTCAGAAATCAATCCTATCAAAGTAGTTGTTGGTTGTATACTGGCTGCGATGTGCGGTTTGCTGTGTGGCTTGATTATCGTAGCACTGGCTGGAAATAAGGTAGAAGGCATGGCAATCAGTAAATTATCTGGCATGACTATGTTTGCTATTATCGTTCCTTATGTGTTGAAAGGAAATCTACAATACATTTGCGGCTTCATTCCATCCTTTTGGCTTGGCAGATTTTTGATTTATGAGGATTTTGTAAGCGCAATTGCGGGGATTGCTGTTTCACTTCTATGGATTTATTTTAGTGTACGTATATGTCGGAGATAAAAGAAAGATTTGATAAAAGAGGAAGGGATTTTCCCTACTGCAAAACGTAGCAGATATTTGAATCACATGAAAGAATATCGGCATTAATAATTATTAATATTTTTCCTATTTTTATTTAAGATATCTTTTCTACAATGAAATAAGGAAAGGAGATAGTGTGAAAAGAATTTCTAATCACTCAGAGCAAAGGCTCTTTCGTGAAGAAATTCTATGTTTCATACCTGGAAAAAAGAAATGTGGTTAAAAAATTTTAGAAACAGAAAACTCCAGACTCTTTTAGTTGGAATCATCATTTTATTATGTGCCTTACTATTAAGTACATCGATGAGCATTCTATTATCATTACGGGAACCGATGGAGCAACTGGTCGAAGAATGCCAGTCAGCAGATGCTTTAATCTATCCTAATGAAAGAGAAAATCCTCAAAAGGTCAAAGAAGTTGCAAAACGGTTGGAAGCTTTAGATGAGGTAAGTAAAGCTAAATGTTTGCAAGTTCATTATGTAACAGAAAAAATTACAAGCAAGGATAAGGAAGTTACTACTTTTACTAATCTGACAAAATATGATGCAGATGTGTTTGGAAAGATTCGTTGTGTAGAAGGGAATACAGAGGATTTCCAAAATCTGCAGGAGGATGAATGTATCATCCCTGCGTGTATCAGTGTAGATAATGATATCATGTTAGGAGATACACTTACCATACATTTTCCGAAAGAAGAGATTTCCTATACAGTCAAGGGGATTTATGCAGATATCTATTCTACATCCAATGCGTTTGATAACTATATCCTTGTAAAAGAACTTCCTGACCAGATTCCAGAAGAAATGCTGATACGTATCTATACGACACAGTTGTTTACAGAGGAACAAATTCTGGATTGCTACGAGGAAACGTATGGACATGCATTAGAGGGACAAATGAATACAAAGGAAAATGCGTTGGAGGCGTCCTTACTCGCAGTACAAATCCTGGGTGGAATTTTACTGGCAATAGGAGTAATCATGTTGTTTACCTGTTGCTTAATTATAAACTTTGTGCTTCGCAGCATTATGACGGCAGATGCAAAAACCATTGCTATTTATAAAACCATAGGATATGACAATTATACAATCAGAAATCTTTATGAAAAATTTTACATCGTGCTTACTACCTTATCCGTTTGGATTGGAGTAGGTGTCTCTGTTGTGGTAGCAAATCAGATTCTGAATGAATTGTTTGCCAACATCGGTATGGAGGCAAATGTTAAGGTCGGAAAAACAGGTTTATTCATCTATGTTATTATCTTACTATTAGTATTGATTACGGTACATCTGGTAACTTCGCGTATGAAAAATATGAAACCAATTCATGCGCTGGGAGGAATGAGTCCGACGAATACAACAAAGAATCAGCATTTTAAAGGGAACTATCGGTTCGCATTTTCTCCGATGGGAATTGCAAGCAGAATGGTCATGAGGGACAAGAAGGGAGCAATAGGAGTACTGTTTGTTGCCATAGTGTCTGTCATTGGTATTAATTTTGGTTTGGTTTCTTTAGATGTGGCGTTAAATATGAAAGAGAACAATGATTATTGGCTTGGTGTTTATAAGAGTGACATTAAGATTACTGTGTCTTCCGGTGCAACAGTAGAAGAACTGCTGGAAGAACTGGAAGAAGACGGGAACATACAAAAAGCAGTGCCATGTCGAATGAGTGGTGTTCTAATTGTTGAGAGAGAAAAAAATAGAAAAGATGCGGTAGTTTATCCTTTTGTATATGGTGATTATGAGGAAGTAGATATGCCTATCGTAGAGGGGCGTAATCCTCAGAATGGAAAAGAAATTGCGCTTGCCGGTAAGGTAGCAGAAACTCTTCAAAAAGATGTTGGAGATTATATCACACTGAATTTTGGACAGTTTACAAAAAGCTTTCTGATTACCGGATTGTATCAGACGTATTACAATCTGGGAGAATCCTGTAGATTGACGAAGGACGCATTTGAAGAGGTACCTTTTTCCTATGATACGGTTTCCGTTTATTTAAATGACAACCAGGATATTCCGGGTGAAGTAGAGAGAATAGAGAAGCTGCTTAACGGAAGTGGAAATGTAATTCCAAGAACGGAGCAGTTTGCATCTATTATGGAAATGATTTCCCAACCTCAGGAAAGTGCCATTCCTGTAGTGATACTTATGGTTGTCCTGATTGGAAGTATCAATATATTCTGTATTATTATGTTGAAGAATCAAAAAGAGGTTAAAGTAAACAGCATTTATAAATGTCTGGGATATACATCGGGACATTTGATGGCAGCAAATGTCTGCTATGTTAGCTTGTTAGCGATTGTCAGTATTCTGACAGCAGTGCCGATTTTACTTTATCTGTATCCGATGATTATGAAACTGACCTTAGGCACTATGTTTGGATTGTTAGAGTACAGAGTGAATTATAATATGGTGCATATTATCCTGGGAAACATTGCAGTATTTGGTATATTCATGCTTAGTACGTTTATTTCTTCGGGAGGAATACGAAAAGTACATGTGCGTGATTTGGTTATTGAATAAGAGGAGAGAGAACAATGGAAAATAGAAACAGTATCATTCGTACAGAGGTTTTATGCAAGAGCTTTCTGGTTGATGGAGAAGTGAATAATATTATTAAAAATATGGATTTGGATATTTATGAAGGTGACTTTACTGTCATAATGGGAAGCTCCGGTTCCGGAAAATCCACATTGCTGTATTCTTTAAGTGGTATGGACCAGGTTACGACAGGAAAAGTACTTCTGGACGGCGAAGATATTACAAAGATGAGCGAGAAAAAAATGGCAGGATTTCGTAAAGAAAAGATAGGATTTGTTTTTCAGGGAATCAATCTGATTCCGAATCTGAATGTATATGAGAATATATTAAGTCCAACATATAAAACGAAGAGAAACAAGAAAGAAATCGAAGAAGAAATTGATAGCTTACTTGAAAGATTTGATATGGCAGAACAGAAGAAAAAATTTCCTACACAGCTTTCGGGTGGACAAAGACAAAGAATTGCCATTTGCAGGGCATTAATTAATCATCCAAAAATTCTATTTGCAGATGAGCCAACCGGAGCCTTAAATTCTTCACAAGGAAAGCATGTACTGGATGTTTTTTCCCAAATACATCAGGACGGACAGTCTGTAGTCATGGTAACCCATGATTTGAAGGCAGCATGCAGAGGAAACCGTATCCTGTTTTTACGCGATGGAAGGATTGACGGAGAATTGCATCTTGGCAGGTACCAAAAAGAAGAGGAAAAAGATAGAGAAGAACAATTATATCATTTCTTACAGGAGAGAGGATGGTAGTATGAAAAGAATTTCTAATCACTCAGAGCAAAGGCTCTTTCGTGAAGAAATTCTATGTTTCATACTTGTGAAATTTAGAATGCAGTGAGCTTGTGTACAAAATCTATTTCGTGGTATGATAGAGACAGAAATGGAGGAAGCACATGACACAGAAGATATTAATCATTGAGGATGAAAAAGAACTGGCCGATATTTTGGGAGAATATCTGAAGGTAGAAGGCTTTGAAGTAATGATTCGTAATGATGGAAAATCCGGACTGGATTGTTTTAGGACAGAACAGGCAAATCTTGTACTATTAGATATTATGCTTCCGGTTATGGATGGTATTGCTGTATGCAGAGAAATTCGCAATGAATCGGATGTGCCTGTGATTATGGTTTCCGCTAAAAGCGGTGAGATGGATAAGGTCGTTTCACTTGGCATCGGAGCAGATGACTATGTGACCAAACCGTTTAGTCCGCTTGAATTGGTTGCCCGCGTAAAAGCACAGATTCGCAGATATGAAGGAAGCAACGGAAAAACGAAAGAGGTTTCGGGAGAACGCATTAGTCTTGGTGTTCTGAACTTGTGTCCTGGAAGCTACGAAGCATATATAGACGATGTATCACTCAACCTGACAACAAAGGAATTTGAAATTCTTTTGCTGTTTGCCAAAGCACCGGGACAGGTATTTTCAAAACAGCAAATCTATGAGCAGGTTTGGGGATATGAAGGAATCTGTGATGACAACAGTGTCACTGTTTATATTAACCGAATCCGTGAAAAACTGAAAAAGCTGGGCTGCGCTTATATCAAAACGGTTTGGGGTGCTGGCTATAAATTATCAATAGATGTTTAAATGAGGACTAGATAACTGCATGGAAAAAAGACAAAAGAAAATCAGACAAGGGAATTGGATAATGACTGTGTTAGCAACAGTCATTATTTTGCTGTCTGTAAGTATAAGTGTGGTGCGATATAGAAAAATAGATATTCGTGAGTATGAGAATCAAGTGCGCATACTTACTTCAGAGCATCAGTTACAAGTGGAAAAAGGGGAATATGGACCATGGGAATATCCATATCTGGTATGCGATCTGGCAGGTGTAGTGCTTTACGCTGATGAACTGTTTCAGAAAGAAACAGGAGACAAGGTAAATGTGCAGGAAGAACTTGGTATGGATGAAAGCTTTGGAAAGAACTATCAGGGAATGGTTAAAAAAAGTTTTGTTTTGGAACAGGATGATAAGGTCAATGGATTCGTAATCTATTATATTCCTGAGGAAGTGTTGACGGGAGCAGATTATAATCAGAAAATGCTTCGATGTATGTTACCGACATGTGTGGGAGTTGCTGTTGGAGTGCTTCTCTTCGTTGGGAGACTACTTTATTGTAACAGATTTGTACTTGAACCAATTGGAGAAATTGCAGCTTCTGCAAAACAGATTATAAGAGGCAATTATGAATATGAATTCCGAAGGATTTTTAATAATAAGGTAAATGCAGATGAAGTAGGAGAGCTGACTTATTCTTTCGAGCTTATGCGTGATGAACTGAAAGCAAAGCAAATCAGGGAAGAAGAACTGAAAAAAGCACAACAGGAGTTGATCTCCTGTATTTCCCATGATTTAAAAACGCCCATTTCTACGATAAAAGCATATGCGGAAGGAATACGCGATGGAATTGCAAGGGATGAAAAAGCCAGAGCCTCTTATGTCCAAATCATCATAGAAAAGACAAATTTGTTGATTGGTATGATTGAAGATTTGCTTCGTATTTCTAATGCACAGCTAAATCAGCTGGAAATATGCCCGAAAGAGGTTTACTTTGTGTCTTTCTTTCAAAAAGCCATGGAAGAAATAGAGGGATATGTAAGGCAGCAGAATATGGAGTTTTCTTTTTCCATAGAGTTGGAAGAACGGCTGGTATACATGGACGAGAAGAGAATTTTGGAAGTGTTATATAATCTGGTAGAAAACAGTATTAAGTATCGAAGGGAGCAGGGGAAAATTGAGATGATTGCAAGTCGCAAGGGAGATGATGTGTTGATTCGTGTGCTGGATAATGGAATCGGAATCAGTAATGATGATATTCCGTATGTATTTGATAAGTTTTATCGTGCTGAAAAATCCAGATCATCAAGCATTCCCGGAAGCGGCTTAGGCTTGTCTATTTGTAAATACATTGTGGAAAAGCATGGAGGAACAATTTACTGTAAAAGCCGAAAAGAAAAAGGTTGCGAGATTGGATTTACACTAAAGCCGGAGGAAGAAAGATGATTACGATAAAAGATATGGCTGAAAAAGCGGGCGTCAGTCCGACAACGGTGTCCAATGTACTTCATGGAAGAACAGAAAAAATGTCACCGGATACCTTAAAAAAAGTACAACAAGTAATAGAAGCGTCTAATTATGTTTCGAATATGGGAGCACGTTTATTGGCAAATTATGGTTCCAGATTGATTGGGGTGATAGTTACTTATGATAGGACAAGAGATCAAAGTGCTATCCAGGATCCTTTTTATAGCGAAATTATTGGTGCTCTTGAACAAGAGATTCGAACAAACAATTACTTTATGCTTTTATATACATCGGCAAACGTAGATGAAAGCTTACGTATGGCATCGGCATGGAATGTAGAAGGACTGGTTGTGCTTGGATGTCCACCGCAGGATTGCCCAAAGTTTAAGGAGAGAACGACAACACCCATTGTTTTTATAGATTCCTATTTCCAGGATGCAGATATTCCATTTAGAGAAGAAGATTTTGTTCCATTACACTTTAAAAAAATAATTCGTCATACCCAGCTTACAGAATTTGCACAGGAAAGAATAAAAGACTATACCGCACTTTTTTTTGCATCAGATTTCTATGCGAGCGATGCGATTAATACTTTCTTTTCTGTTGGATTGCGGGTACCGGAGGATATTTCTGTTGTAGGATTCGATGATAATATTTTTGCATGGCATTGCAGACCTGCGTTAACTACTGTGCAGCATTATTTATTTTTGGACCCTTATATCTGACTTTGATGATTGCACTGAAAGCGCCGACAGATATGAATAATGTATTTGCGCTGCCAAAGCGCATTGCTTGGGAAAACTTTGCAGTAGCGTATGCAATTACAAGAAACAGGGAAAAAAGTAAATTTTTTAATCTCTTGTATTACTATTTTATCAGCGCGATGTTTATTCCTTTTAATGTATTAATGCTTCCGCTTGTAAAACAGGCAAATGCATTTCATGTGGATAATGTGTTGGGAATTACATTTTTATATATTGTATTTGGATTGCCGATGAATACATTTTTGTATACAGGATATATAAAATCAATCCCAACAGCATTGGATGAAGCAGCAACCATAGATGGTGCGAACCCATGGCAGACATTTCGATTGATTATTTTTCCAATGCTAAAACCAATGAGCGCGACGGTAGCGATTTTATCTTTCATGTGGACGTGGAATGATTTCCTTATGCCGTTGGTTTTACTGGATGACCCAAAGCAACAGACTTTGCAGCTTGCACAATATGTGTTTAATACACAATTCAGTACACAGTATAATTTGGCATTTGCTTCTTATTTGATGGCACTCTTGCCAGTGTTGATATTTTATGTGTTCTGCCAGAAATGGATTATATCAGGAGTTGTAGCAGGCTCGGTAAAATAAAAAGAGAAAGGTATGATGAAATATATGAATAAAACATGGTGGAAAGAAGCTGTAGTATATCAGATTTATCCGAGAAGCTTTTGCGACAGCAATGGAGATGGTATAGGAGATATCAGAGGAATTATTGGAAAGCTGGATTATCTGAAGAGATTAGGAATTGATGTGATATGGCTTTCACCAATTTATCAGTCACCGAATGATGATAATGGATATGACATCAGTGACTATAGAGCAATAATGCAGGATTTTGGTACAATGGACGATTTTCAGGAATTATTGGAAGAGGCACATAAAAGAAACCTGCGTATTATTATGGATTTAGTAGTGAACCATACCTCTGATGAACATACATGGTTTACCCAAAGCCACAGCGATAAAGAAAATCCCTATCGTGATTATTATATATGGAGAGAAGGGAAAAATGGAAATCCACCTAATAACTGGGGCTCGTGGTTTGGTGGCTCTGCATGGCAATATGATGAAAAAACAGATATGTATTATCTGCACATCTTTTCCAAGAAACAACCGGATTTGAACTGGGAAAATGAAAAGGTACGTAGAGAAGTGTATGACATGATGCTATGGTGGCTCGATAAGGGAGTAGATGGATTCCGCATGGATGTCATCAGCTTGATTTCCAAAGTGCAGGATTTTCCGGATGGCAAAGTATATCAGGGAAAATATGGAGACTTGACACCATATTGTGCACATGGACCACGTGTACATGAATACTTGCAGGAAATGAATCGGGAAGTTTTGTCTAAGTACGATATTATGACAGTTGGAGAAGCAGCATGTGTTACCCTTGAGGAAGCAAAAAAATATGCAGGCTTCGATAGAGGAGAATTGGATACTGTTTTTCAGTTCGAGCATATGGATCTTGGAAATGGCAAGTATGGTAAATGGAATGATGCCCCTATTTCATTAAGAAAACTGAAAGCGGTTTTTGAAAAATGGGACAAAGGATTGGATGGCATTGCATGGAATACGCTTTTCTGGAGTAATCATGATCAGCCAAGAGCAGTATCAAGATTTGGAGATGAGAATACTTATTGGGAGAAGTCAGCAAAAATGCTTGGAACCTGTCTTCACATGATGAGGGGAACCCCTTACGTCTATCAAGGGGAAGAACTGGGTATGGTAAATGCAGGCTTTACTGATATTACACAGTATAGGGATTTGGAATCTATCAATGCTTATCATGACTTGATTGAAAATCAAGGCGTATCAGAAGAAAAAATGATGGTATATTTACAAAAAGTCAGCAGAGATAATGCACGTACTCCTATGCAGTGGGACGATTCACAGAATGCGGGCTTTACAACAGGAGAACCGTGGATAGAAGTAAATCCTGATTATAAAAAAATTAATGCTAAGAGTCAAATAAACAATCCGGCTTCTATCTATAATTATTACCAGAAGTTGATTGCACTTCGACATGAAAAAGATATTATTGTGTATGGTGATTTTGAAATGCTTTACCCGGAAAGCGAAGAAATTTTTGCTTATCGCAGGAAATTAGAAAAAGAGGAACTGCTTGTATTTTGTAATTTTACAAAGGATACGCAGCAAGTATCAATGAATATCAAAGGATTTCATCCATTACTTCATAATTATGAAGAAATAGATTTTCCAAACTTAAAGCCCTATGAGGCGATTGTGTTTGAAAAAAACATATAACCCAAAAGTATCAGAATGTATTTCGAGATATCAGGTTATTTTGATTAGGGAAATTTTTGATATAGCCTGTGTACAGTAACATTACAACAAAAACCAGAACAATTGTTTGCAAGAATGATTGACAGGTAAAAGCTTGACGTGATAGCCTGATTGTAGGAAAATAAGACTAAGGATGAATATAGATGGAAACACATTTATCACAAACAATTGATATTACAAATGACAATGCACGCTATGATACAAGTGTAAAAGAAATGCTTGCGGATAAACAGGTACTGGCAAGGATTCTGAAGTATTCATTGCAGGAATTTCAGGATGATGAAATTGAAGACATTATAAGAAATATGGATATGCCAGTTGTCTCTCAGGTTCGGATGGAACCCGGTCAGACCAATCTGAATAAAGTAGAAACTACATCCGAAGAAGACAGTGTTCCCGGAGAAGGAAAGGTGTTCTATGTTATCTTTAGTAGTTAATGTATAGTAAGTTAAATAATAAATATATCCTAAT
>CAMBAN010000033.1 GCA_945864145.1 uncultured Lachnospiraceae bacterium
CCTCTTCCAGTCTGCACACCGGTCGGTCCGCCTCGTCATAGATATATCGTATCGTTCCTCCCTCCGGCAGCGTTACGGATAACAGGTTGTGGTCACGGTCATAGGTGTAAGCGGTTGTGGCTGATGATGATACTTTTTTATCTGTTGATTCTGTATCAGCTTTCATCACCAGTACTTCCCTGCGCACCAGACGTCCTGCCTTATCGTAGGTGTACAGTACCTTTCGGCTTGTCTTCTCATCCACACGGCTTTCTTCGCCGGTACGGTTATTCATGAGGTCATAGGTATAACGTACTTCTGCGCCGGTCCCGTCCTCTACTCTGACCAGACGGTTTTCCTTATCATAAGTCTTTCGGATGGCAAGGAACCGGGATGGTTCTTCCAGCGCACTGACTGCCTCACTTCCACGCCTTTCTTCTACAACATTTCCTGCCGCATCATAACGGTATGTGGTTGCCTGATAGCTGTCCTCTCCCATCTGTTTCCAGATACCGGTCCTTCTTCCTGCAAGGTCGTAAGCATACAGTATCTTCTCACCAAGGGCATTCACCTCTTCCACCGGACGGCCTTTCAGGTCATAGCGGCAGATTTTCTCCACGGTATGGTCTTCCCGCTCTACACGGATAAGCCTGTCATCCGTGTCATAACTGTAATATCTTGCCTGGCTGCCCTCTTCCGGTGCTTTTTCATATATAAGGTTTCCCTTGGAATCATATCTTCTCTGCCAGCTTCCTCCGTCAGGACAGAGTATTTCCACAGCATGTTCATTGGCATCATAAGTCGTTCTGATACCGTTCTCTTTTCTGCGCTCCGGTATCCTTGCAACAGTCTCCAGCGGACTTTCATACAGGATGCTTCCCTGTCCGTTCCTTTCCAGACGTTTTACTCTGCCCAGAGGGTCCGTAATGCGGATCAGTCTGTCAAAGTGGTCATAATCATAGGAATATCCTCTTCTTCTCTGATACTGTCTGTGTGAATAATGGCGTATCAGGCTTCCAAGGTTATCATACTCCTCATGTACCTCATTTCCTTCACCATCTATGACATGGTTCACATAATGAAGACTGTTATGACTGAAACGGATACGGTTCTTAGCAGTTTCTGTCTTTATCTTTCTTCCTGCAGCATCATACGTATAGAAGAATTCATAGCCCTCCGGGCTAATCTCAATATCCGGTCTGAACCTGTTACCGGTATATTCATAAGTACGACGGTTACCGCATGCATCCTCCTGCCATATCAGACGCCCCTGTGTATCATAACCATACTTCTCAGTACTCCACTTCTTCGGTTCTTCTGACACAAGTGTCGATTTTTGGAGCAGGTTGCTGCATTCATCATATGCGTAGCAGATACAGCTTCCCTGATTGTCCGACATTTTGAGCAGGTTGCCGGTTTTATCATACACATAGCTTATTTCCAGTCCGTTTGGATGTACTTCTTTGAGCTTCTCACCACGATCCGAATACTCGCTCACTATTGCATTGCCGTTCCTGTCCTTTCTAAGAATCCGGTTCTGACGATTGTCGTATCCATACTCCTCACAGGTTCCGTCCTGATATTCCACACAGGTGACCAGCATATCACCATTATAGTGTGTAGTCTGTCTGCCTCCGGTCTCCGGATAGTAGAAGCTGACCTTTTTGTCCCTGTCATCATAGGTTATCTCGCAGCAGGTTCCGTCAGGATAATCCTGTCTTATCACACGTCCCTGTGCGTCAAAGGTATTCTTCGTATACTTCTTGTTATTTTGATCCGTTATTTCTGCGATATGTCCTTTGCTGTCATAGGTATATCGTGTCAGTCCTCTGCCATTCTGGTCAACACAGACAAGACGGTCTCCTTCGTAGGTATAGGTGACTGTTCTTCCCAGTACATCCTTAAGCTGTGTCAGTCTTCCCTGCACCATGGTCACTTCTATCTTTGCTCCCGCAAAAGTCGTGACTGCACAAAGCACTCCGTTCTCATACAGATATCCGGCATGTTTTCCATGACGCTCAATGATTTCCTGCAGCGTACCATTTCTGTCATAGATATACTGCATTCTCTCAGAGGCATCATAAAGTCTCCACTCCTGTATTTCTCCACCGACTGTGTATTCCTGCAGCTGCATACGCTGTGTGCCGCCTTTGTCATTCTGCCATGTCCCGTTATATTTGTGGAAACATTCCACATGTCCATCCGTGCAGAGAATCAAACATGTATCGGAACGATATGAAAGCCTGGATTCCAGGCTGCAGGTCCATCCGTATCCGAGTATACCCGTCCTGTGGTTTATGGATTCATACTTTCTGGTAATGCAGTAATCTTCATAGAAATCCGGAACTCTCATATCAATTGCAGGGATATACAGACTTCCTGTTGCACCATCTACCGGATCTGAAAGCGTAAGCTTATTACTGAGATAATTCCGTAGGAATATTTGTCCTAAATCTGCGTCTCCTGTTGTTGCCACAGATACCATGGTATCAAGTGCCATATCTGCTGCCAGCCTCATCCTCGATAATTCTTTACATGAATATTTTCCTGCCTTTTCCAATTCCTTGAACTTATCCATGACACCCATGGACAGACCTGCCGTACATCCTGTGGTACACATATTTTTAAAATATGATTCCCAGCCGTTGTTAATACTTCCATCATCTATATAATCCATAGCCATATTCATGGCAGTATCGATTGCCATTTCTGTACCGGTTCTTGCCAGGACGGTCTTTAGAGCCTCCAGACCACCGCCTCCTGTTGCAACTCCAACCACAATGCCACATATGAGTACTGAACCATAGGTAACTATATCATACAATGTCTGGTTTCCCTGGAATACGGTATCTCTCATAAAGTTAAAGGACTGCGAGTAATCTCCTGATTCCATGGTCTTCTTATAGTCCTGTACACCTTCTGTTGCCATAGCCGCACCGCATACAACTGCTGTCGTACCTGCCACTGCACCAACTACAACAAGTGCTGCACCGCATGTCAGCACGCTTACCGCTGCTATCGCTGCTGCACCTGCCACCATGGCAAAAACACCCATGCCCAGCTTTGACTTGGATTCCTGCACTTTCTGCAACTGTACCTGTTTCGCCCCATAATTCACATTTGCAATTGCTTCGTCTATACCGGCGTTTCTGTTAAGGATTGCTTCCGGAATTTCCATGACATCATGCATTTTTGCTGCATAATTTACCTTTTCTCCCTTTATGAAGGTCTGTTCCCCAAGGTAGGCATACGCCCCCTGTTCAGACATTATCGTAATATCCGCACCTGAGGAGAGTGCGATATTTTCCGTATTGGTATCTCCCGTACCGATTGTAATCTTTCCGGCAGCTTTTATGGTTATCTTCTTTGCCTTTAATCCAAGACTTCCATCACTGCAAAGCGTTGCCTGAGTATCTCCTGTACTGTCTGCTGTCAGACATAACTGATTACTGTCAAGCTGCATGGCACTTCCACTGGGATGTGTAAAGCTTTTTACTCCGGGGTCGGATGTTACACCTGCATTTTTCGCTCCTTGTGTGGTATTTCTCATGCTATGTACTGCATATGCCCTGGTCTCATCATTTTCCGGCAGATAGATATGCACACTGCTTCCGATTTCAGGCATACAATACCATGCGCTGCTCTCCACTGCATAGGGAAAATACCGTTTCTCTGCACCGGTCATCTGGTCTATTTCAAAATCCACTCTTATCCGGTTCTTTTTCACTTCTGACACAATCGCCGGAAGATGTAATCCGGAATATGTCTGATTTATGGCAGATGCCGTGCACACACCTGCCTTAGTCACGATACCATACTTTTTCACAATGATACCTGCATCTGCATAGATTTCCAGATTTTCTATCAAACCATCCACATATCCGTATGTTACCGGCTGTCCAAGCTCATAATTGTCGTGTGTTACTACCATAAAATGATAGCAGTCCTGAATGAATGCGTTCTCGCCTCTTGCTTCTTTCTTATCATAAGCAGCATAGTCAATTACCGTTGCTTTCTGCCCATATTCATCGGTTATCGGTGTCGGAGATGTATCTCTGATTCCATAGGTAAATGCTCCATGTATGCTTGTATAAT
Organism: uncultured Lachnospiraceae bacterium; assembly: GCA_945864145.1. Classification (GTDB taxonomy): domain Bacteria; phylum Bacillota; class Clostridia; order Lachnospirales; family Lachnospiraceae; genus COE1. The sequence goes on from CAMBAN010000033.1 coordinate 4,075, forward strand.
CAGGCACCAGTACACCACCCTGCATCGCTGCAAGCCTTTTCATAAATTTCCAGTCTGTCTCATCATACTGAAGCAGAAATCCCGGAATTACTGTATCAGCTCTCAGATAATCCTCATATAGTGTCTGATTGTTCTTAGTGATCCTGTCCAGAATATTTGCGAACGTAAGCTTATCTCCTGTTATGGCAAGCTTACGTTTCACAATATCCATATTTACAGTGCATGTCTTCCATTCTGTTGACACACATGTCATTCCTCTGTACCTTTTTTCCTTCATGAAGCTAAGTACACCTGTAAAAAGACATCTGTCATTCTCTGATATCGTAATCCTGTCTGTTTCCATACTTCTTAACACGATATCCTTTGCATCTTCCTGCTTACACTGAAAAATGATTTCCGCCCGTCCATGTTCATTCAATTTTCCATATATTTTCATGTCCAATACATTTAACACCTGATACGGTACGTCAATTATCAGCGTATCATACGTAATCTGCATATCATTCCTCCATCTGCCCGCTTGTCTGAATCGTAACGGTTCCGCCATATTGGCAGCATAGCGTACATGCACCAATCAATGCCGGTTTTCCGTCTATCAGGACATCCTGCTTTCCACCTATCCAGCCATCTGTAAAAATCGGTCTGCACACACCTGCACAGTGCGCCGCCAGACTGTTCACCTCATCTGTACTGACTTCTGTCTTACTCTTATCCACAAATACATTCAATACTTTATCAAGCCAGGAATCTGTTTCTTCCTGTACTTCCCTGATAATCTTTCCTGCTGCTTCCTGCACACTTGGATTATGTGTACTTCTGCAAATTCCAAAATTTAATACATTCACATCTGCCTGATAATCCTCTACAGTCAGCATAGGCTGCCCATGTATAGTCTCTCCGTGACTGACCGGTAATACGATATAGCTTGGATTGACTGCCTCATTGGTATAAGCCTTGTCGCAGGTTACCATGGCAGTATGCAGGATGTATGTCTTATCCAGTTCCTCACGATATGCCTCCATCGCTTCCTCTAATGCTTTCTCTTCTGCTTCCTGTGCTGCTTTGATTGCAGCTTCTTCTGCCTCCCGCTTCTCTTTTTCTTCTTCACTTTCAAATAAACGTCCAAAATCCTCTTCTAAGAAGCCCCACGTTCTCTTGGCTGTATTTACTAATCCGCCTAACTTTTGGTCTACCAGATATTCTTTTAGTTCTCCTTTCATATCGCTAAAAGCCTGACTCCAGCTCGCATCTTTACTTAGAAGTGTTGCTGCCAATGCACCTATGACATCCGCCGTCAGTTCCCCTTCATTGGGAGGTAATGTCTCTATCAGCCACTTTTGAGCATTGTGTGCGATTGACATTACATCACTTTGCTCTACTTCCAGACCGTTAAAGCTTCCGCCATTATTCTCCAATGCATCCTGATTGGTTTTCCACAGTTCATAGGAGCTGTGCGCTCCTGCTCCCGTACCATTATTAGGAACATACATATAAGTCCCTGCTATCGGGTCCAGGAGAATATTTACAAAATCATTGGCGGCACTGACAGATGTCATCTTGTCTTTCGCCACAGATATTTCATAATGATATTTCTCCTGAAATGCCTTTCCGAATCCCTGTCCATCAAAGGATACACAATTCTGTATACGGTCTCCACAGGTAACTGTCGTATACATCGCCAGATTACCTCCTTTGGAATGACCTGTTACCGTGATATCTGTATATCCGAGACTATCAATATAATCCTTTGCTATTTTCTGTGCTTCTGTATCAACTTCATACATGCCTTCAAAGTTATCTTTCCATGCATTATAGATACCTCCTGTACCACGAAAAGCAACGATATGATCGGAAACATTTCCTGCTGCATCATATTGGGTAAAGCAGGTTCCTCTGACAACACCATCTATGGAAGAATCTAGCCCCAGAGCCATGAGGTCCGGATCATTACTTATTGTTTCCAGGATTTCTTCCATCTGGGCAATATTGTTTTCAAAACCACCGGACAGGTTGGATTCAGATAGTATTATTGTGCCATTTTCATATGCTTTAATAAATTGTTTTACTGTATAATATTTTGGATTTGTTATATCCTTTACGTACATCAAATTATCTAACAGTAATAACTGCTCTTGCGTTAACTCTTCTGCCATCTTGCTCCCTCAATTTCATCCTATTTCTTCTATTTTAATTATTCTACTGTTCTATTCCACTACTTACGTTTCCTCCATAATTACAAGTGTATATCTTGTCCCAGTACAGCATTTCTATATGATTATTCCTATTTAGTTTGTCAAACAGCTCTTCATTTTTTACAAAAACAATTCTCAACCAAGGATCCCCAACGCCTGCCTCAGGCATAACCTGCTCAATTTTATCGACAACATCACGATTCTTTATTCCATCTTTTTCGTGGTCAACCAAATAAATAATCATACCAAATGCAGCCTTTCCTTCCTCTGTCTGCAGATACTCATCCAGCTGCTCCACCTTCATAAACTCATCTTCTGCAAAAGAATAATCACTTAAATAAACCTTAATCTGATCCGTTGCCTGTAAAATCGCCTCTGTTGCTCTACTCTCTATTTCATCCCGTACAAGTCTGGAATAATATTCATCCTCATATTCATGCTTTTTCGCCAACTCCCCATAATACCTATGTACTTCTATCCTGTCTGTTACCGGGTCGTCTCCTACAGCATTGCAGAACCACACATCATAACTGCAGTCTACATTTCTTGGGATATAGTCCTGTATCTCGAACTCTACCCCGTATTTTTCTTTCATATGTGCTAACATTTCTTCATTATTTTTCTCATGTCTGTCCATACATCCACTCACTCCTAACATTATCAATACTGTCATTCCTATTGCTGCTATTTTCTTTTTCATTAACCTTCTCCCAATTCTTTAAAACAGATGCCAACACTCTCCAATGCAAGCATGCTCTCCAACACTTCCTACTCTTTCCCTCAGTTTCATTCTATTTTTTTAATTCTTTTGCAATATTTCCTGAGTAATCGCAAGTATAGATTTTTTTATCTTCATTCCAATACATCATATCTTTATAGGTATCTTTGTTAATCTCATTGAACAATTCCTCATTTTTCACAAAGAAGATTCGCACTCTTGGACTTCCGATTCCGGCATCAACCAAAAACGGTTGTAACTGTTCTATTACATCCTGATTCATAATGCCATCTTTTTCCATATCTACGATAAAGATAAGAAGTGCAAATGCATGCTGCCCACTATCTGTCTGCAAGTATTCATTTAACTGTTCTTCCTTAAAAAACTCTTCCCCTGCAAACGAAAAATGACTCAGATACACCTTTGCCTGATCTGTTACTTGTAGCAGTGCCTCTGTTGCTCTACTCTCTATCTCATCCCGTACAAGTCTGGAATAATATTCATCCTCATATTCATGCTTTTTCGCCAACTCCCCATAATACCTATGTACTTCTATCCTGTCTGTTACCGGGTCGTCTCCTACAGCATTGCAGAACCACACATCATAACTGCAGTCTACATTTCTTGGGATATAGTCCTGTATCTCGAACTCTACCCCGTATTTTTCTTTCATATGTGCTAACATTTCTTCATTATTTTTCTCATGTCTGTCCATACATCCACTCACTCCTAACATTATCAATACTGTCATTCCTATTGCTGCTATTTTCTTTTTCATTAACCTTCTCCCAATTCTTTAAAACAGATGCCAACACTCTCCAATGCAAGCATGCTCTCCAGCACATCCTGTGTTACAATCAGATGATGTGTTATTCCTTCAGATACATAAAATATTCTGCTCTTTTTATCTGTTTTCTCAGATATCACAATCCTGTCTAACAGGCCATTATGATCATAAGTTGTTTTATTATCCAGAACATCCTGCTCCTTTGGCAGTACCAGACGGTAAACCTCCTGTCGCTTCAGTTTTCTATCCATCAGTACTACTATCTTGTACATGACACTTGTGTCATAATATTTCAGAACCTGATATATTTTCTCTGATACCATCAATGCCGGTGACTGTATCAAATCCGGGTACTGACTCTCTCTTGTCCCATTAACATAAAGAATCGTACATTTATTGAATTTTTCTGCCATATTCTGATTCAATACAATGTTGGGGCAACCCTGAAATCCATCTATCTCTATCAGATTTCTCAATTTTTTATCCTGCTTTAATTCATAATATCTCATTATCTTTCTATCCTCACACATCTTTCAGGATATATACATGCTCGCTTTGTTCCTCAGAAAGATGAAACAGTTCTATATCCTTTTCATTGATATATACCTCTTCCAGCTTCGCATCCGTCAAATCTATGCCATCCAGATCTGCTGTCCGCAAATCTACCATAGATAACGTTGCATTCCGGAAATTGCACTCATTCAGACAACTGTTGCTAAAATCCACTGCCACAAGCTTAGCACCCTGAAAGTTTCCTCTTCTAAGATTGATTTCCTCAAAAGAAGAATTTGTTATTACGGAATTGGTAAATTCTATCTGATATCCTTTTATCCTTCCAAAATTGCACCCATAAAATATACTGTTGGCATAAGAGCACCAATCCATTACACTTTCCCGGAACATACTCTCTCCAAACTGACAATTTTCAAATGTTACTTCCTGCATAATGCTTTTTTTCATATTCAGATATGCAAACTTTTCTTCTTTCAGTTTCATATCCTTCAGATTACTTTGTACAAAGCTGGCAAACTGGTGTCCTGCTTTCTTATCCTGTTCGCATAATTTTATAAATTCTTTGGTTTCTTTTCCAAATTCATCCTGTAAATACAAGATATCTGTCCTACCCTTATATTCTCCCCATATCACACGGTATGGTTTAAGATATGCTCTGTTATTTTGCAATAACCACTCGTCAAATACAAAAAAGCTTTCCCGCATCTGCGGAGCAGAACTGTTAAAACAGGAAATAAACAATTCATTTACCATATTATTAATGTCATATTGCGATATAGCTCCCAGATATACAGGGACTTCAGCTTCCAGTTCCTCCTTCAGCTTTTGGAACGGTTCATACAAAAATTCTATATCCACATAAGCTGTCGTTCGTTCTTCATCCAAATACCAGAATTTATTGTAACCGCATACCTCAATACGATATTTACCCTGGTACAAATCAGTTCTCATAATTTGAAACTGCAGCACACGTATCGGATAATACTTTTTTAACTTAAGTACAGCATCCAAAAGTTCATCCACCAACTGACTTTTGCAGCTGTTCAATAACTCTTTATACCTTCTCTGTACAGAATCCTTCTTTAGATCAAAGTTCCCTCTTATTTTCTCTAATGCCAGTGTTCTATCCATTGTTTATTCCTCACTGTTGATATTCACATGTCCACCCAGGTGCTGTAATTCTCCTTCTTCATTCATCATAATCTCACCTGTCATATCTGCTTTCACATTTATCATTTTGGATGCACAGATGTCTAATGTATCTCCGGCTACAAGTTCAATCATACCTGTCGCCGACATAGTTATCATTTGTTTTGCATGCAGGGTAATGTTACCCTCATTATCCATTGTAAACAGTGCTTTATCACCGCCTGCATCTGCCTGTATCTGATTTGGAGTCAGTTTTACCTGTTTACCACTTGGATTTCTCATATATTTCACATTTGTATCTGCCATCAGGTCTGTTACACTGTCTGCATTCTCATAGGTACTTACTGCACTTACCGCAAATGCATCTGTTTCTTCCCATGATGGTATGCATACTTTTACCTTATCTCCTATTTCAGGCATATAATACCATCCGCTGCCGTCAGAAGAAGCCTCCATGGCAGAGAACGAAAACCAATACGCTTTATCTTTATCCTGTGTCTCATCTATGGAAAGATGAACTCTTACTTTATCTTCCAATACATCTATGATTTTTCCTTCAATTGCTGTTCCCGGCATATCAAAACGCAGTTTTGGCAGATAACAGATTCCAGCCTTTGTTTTTGCTCTGTATATACCTCTGAATTCAGCCTTTTCCATCTCACAATGCATCTCCACAATATGCACCTTTTGTGTACCAACCATAACGGTATCTCCGATGCGGAACAATTCTGTACTTTCAAATTCATATACAATGCTGTCTGCCATTGTATAGTTTTCATCTATATTTTTCTCATATTCCTTATAGTGATCTATATCTTTTTCAATGGAATATTCTGTAATCGATGCTGTATCTACCGGTTCAGTATCTGCAATACCCCAATAAAGCACACATTTTGGCTGACACATATCCGCATACACACCGGTATGTGTTATTGATGCAAGCCTTTTCAAAAACTCCCAGTCTGTTTCTTCATATTGTATGATAATATGATCAATTGACTTATGTGTACCTTCATAAATGGTCAGTGCTTTATCCTGCGCTATTTCCTGATACGTCATTGCAGCATCCTGATACGACTTGGATTTCTTCTCCTTGTCCAGAAGATAACTTCCATTTAATAATGTCATATATAGTTTTGTACTATCCTTCTTTGTCTTACATACAGCTTCTGTAACCGTTCCGCTAAACAGCTTCGTATTCTGCTCCCATACTGACACAATACTTTCTCTTTGTGGTAACATGATACATTCCTGAATCTGTTCTTTTTTTATCAGACACACCATTTCCAGCTTTGCATGCTGATTCACTGACGCATCCAGCCGCAATTTCTCCACAGCCTGTACATCGATTCCGTCTATTCTGATATTTCCAATCTCCATAGGACTATTATTAACCCTACCTTTCCGCACTTCTGCTCTCTCAGCTTTTCACTCTACTCAAATGTAAAATAAGAAACAGTTGCCTTAATTACATTTTCCCATATTGGTAAATCCTTATAAAAACAATTGTAGTTGCCTATAACCATTCCTTTATGCTCTTTATGTATCGCATAAAATACCATCTGAAACATGACACCTCTCGCTGTCGGCATCCGGTATGTTATAAAGTGGACAGGTGCTTTTTCATCCTCTACTGTTCCTTCTTCTAATAATTCAATATAGATTCCTGACGCCTTCATTTGGTTGACCAATCCTGTTTTTACACTTTTAAAGCTTACTGTATCATCTTTGGAAATGGTATACTGTAATGTAAGGCTGATTCCCATTGCATCATTAAGTAATGTTACGACTCCGTTCTCATTGGAATATTCCTTAAGATAATCTATCGGTATCGGGATTGCCACATGGTCATCAAAATATCTGCCCAACCGTATTCTCATTGGTGCATCCGGAAACGAAATCATACCGGTTCCCATCTGTTGTATGACTTCTTCCAGCGGTAGTAATGGATTTTTTTGATTTTCTTTTTCCTGCTCATTGGCTTTTTGGAGACTTTCTTTCAATAATTCGGTCTCATGCTGTTGTCTTAACAGCAATTCTTCCAGTTCTCTTTTATTCTGACTCATGCTTTTTTCTATCCTTCCCACATTAACAGTTGTTCTTAATTCTATTGGCATCTTCAGTGATTTCTTTATCTATCACGAGCATACTTCCATTATCGTTTTGAAGGGTCACTGTATTGGAAGCCATAATACACATTCCCTGTTCTGCTCTCATCATGACAGTTTCATCTGCATAGATATGTATATCCTTTGTGGCAACAATTTCTATCGTTCCATTCTGATTCATCGACATTGCAGTCGTTCCGTCTTTGCATGTCATTTCAATACCTTCCGGTAAAAATGAAACAGATTGTCCCTCTGCATTGGATAATACTTTGTTCTCAGGTTGTGTTCCTACCTGCTGCTCTTTTGTATCTGTCTGTTCCTGTTGCTTTTTCCTGATGGCAGAAATGACATATGCATCACTTTCTTCCTCTGTTGGACAATACAATCTGATTTCTTCTCCTGTTTGTGGCATACAATACCATCCACTTCCATCTGTTGATGCTGCTGGAGAAGAATATGCAAACCATTTTCTTTTTTCTTCTTCGCATGTTCTTGTCTTACTTAATTCAATCTTGACTTTATCCCTTTTACAGTCTTTGATTACACCATCTAATGAAATTCCTGTAATCTGTTTGTTTTTCTTTCGTACTGTCCTGCAAGCTTCTTTTGTGCTGAGTATATATTCATTCACTGATGCACCTTCCCGATATTGATTTTTCACTGATATTACAATAAGTTTGTATCCGTCCAGTTCAACCTCCATTCCTAAATCCAGATATTCATCAGTTTCTAACCGGTACCGTACTCCATCCTCATAGCTGACTTCCCATTCTGCCTGATTTAATGTGATTCCTGCTTCTCTTATTGATAATCCATAGCATATCCTTCCGTTATTTCCCTGCATCGTTGTATATACCGGTGCTCCTGAGTGGGATAGCACTCTTTTTAGGAAATCATAGTCTGTCTCTTCATACTGTAACAGTAAATCCTCTATCGTTTCCTGCCTGCATGCTGCTTCATAAGTAATAGCCGGGTACGACTCCATAAGTTCTTCTATGATATCTGTATTTGTTTTGGTAATATCCTGATAATCGAGTACCACATTATTCCTGTCCATTGCCTGTGTCAGACCACTTAGCTCCATAAATACTTCCCGCTGTCCTCCAAGCTCTGTTACTTCCATTCTTTCGATAAAACCGGAAAACATCAGCTGCGTCTGTTCACCTTCTTTGAAAAACAATGATACAATTGTTTTACCGTCTATCATATTCTGATATGACAGCAATGTCGTTTCTGACATCAGCCCTTTCACATATGCCTTATCATGAACATTCATTGCCCTGTCTACCTGTACTTGTGTTATGTATTCCATATTATAAGGTGCGAGCCACACCTGGTTATATGCTCCTGTCATCTGCTACATCCTTTCCCTATACTACACAATGCATTTACCTTCTGCTTCCAGTCTGTGCATATCTGTCAGCAGAAACGCTTCTTCCCACGCAATATGTATCTGTGAGTCCATTGGTAAAAACAGATCCCCGCATCTTTCAATCATCCATTTCGCCTGTCTGTCTTTCGGTATACCCATATAAATGTAAATATGCTTTTGTTCCTTTTTTTTCTGAAACAGCATACAATGCGGATAGATTGCCACCACTTCCCGCACAAAAACATCTACATGCTGTTTATGCTGATAGAAAAATAATATATTTTCCAAGGTTCGAGTCTGTTCCTCTCTTGTCAGCTTATGATAAAACTGATTTATTTCTTCACCAAACCTTTTTTCCAGAATTTCTCTCTCAATTATTTTTTTCAGGAAAAAATTTTTATCGCAGCCTTTATATCTTTCTATCTGCAACAGTATATGTATCGCCTGATGAAACAGAAGCTTTCCTTCTTCACTTTCCATAAAATCATTATGTACCAGTAAGTCTGCCAACAGTTCACCATCCTTGAGATATGGATTCACCGTTACCTGCTGCCCATCCATCTTTACTACCTCCTGATAAGGCGAGCCCGATGTCGCTGCCCGGAACTCCAAATCATCAATCTCCTGCAAATCCTTTTTCCCTATGACCTCCCATAATTCATTTCTCATATCTTGTCCTCTACCCGTCACTTTTTCTTATACTGAATAAAAAATTCCTGTTAAGCCCAATCCGTCATACATACCCTGAATGTCTGCCATAATCATATCCATACATGCTCTTGATATATAAGTATCCGACTTTGCATAGAATCGAATCTCTTTGTCCTGTACTTCTATTCTCTCAAAACAGGTAGCCACCTCAAAGGAGCCGACTGTCCTGTACAATTCTGCTTTTGTATTTCTTTTTCCTCTTTGTATTTGATCAATGATGCTTAAATTTATGCGGTTAGACAACACATTCTCTGCGGTTCCTGCCTTTTCCCATTCTCTCCTTGGAACGATTTCATACACATCCCATTCTTTATATTCTTTTTGTGTAGTCTTTACGATAAGTATGTCCTGTTGTCTGTTTATTTCATAATTTCTCATATCTGATACGTCAACAAGATACGCAAATCTCATATCCTTTGGAATCAGCTCATGTACATATCGAATTTCCTGTTGTTCCGGCACCGGAAATGCCCTTTCTTTCAGCCGGCACTGCCTTACATTCCATAAAAGAACAATATCTTCTTTCACATATGGTGCTAATTCTTCCCAGTCAATTTCAATTGCTATGATTCTTTCCCCGGCTCGCAGCTTATCATGCTGTACTTTAAAAACAACATCACGAAAACGTTCAACAAAACAATTGGGCAACAATGGGTTATCTATCCCATTGCATTCCATCATTTTATTAATCCTATCTACCTTTTCTGCATATGTATCACTTTCCTGTAGCGTTACTATACACCCATATACATCGTAATCTGTACGCACTACTGCCCGGAACTTTCTTTGCTCTGACTTTACCTGTTGCAGCTGATGTCGTGACAAATCCAAATAAACACGCTTAATCCTCTTTTGATTCCAGTCCAATGAATAAACTCGGGTTTCATCTATCACTTCGCATACATCTGCCCACTTTCTTCTATCTTCATGAGTCGTCAGAAACATATCTATACCATAGTCAACTTTACATCCTGCAATACTGTTTTGCACTTGCTGCTCTAATTTCCTTAGTGTTTTTTCCTGATATAATACCAATTGTTCAAACACCGACTGATATATTTCCCGTGCTTCTTTTCTTGCTGACAAATCTTCTATTTTCTTTAAATTTTCTCTCAAATATTCTTCTTTCATATTTTCACTCTAATCTACTATGATTTTTCTGAATGACTGCTCTCCTGTTTGAAAATGCCCTTGCGTAACGGGTTGTCTCAAGATTTTTTCTAATTCGTTATATATCTGCTCATTGCTCATAGTTTCAAATTTTTTATGAGTCTTTTCCCGGATATAGTTTATAATCACTTCTCTTGATACCGGCTGTCTGCTCATACATTGCATGGCAAATGCTACATCATATACATCTGTTGTACGCTTTTTCATTAATTCTTTACCAAAAAGTGTTGTGACAACAGGTGATATGGTCGGTTCTTTTATTGCAGCATACTTCACATATCTGATGTCAAAGTTATCATATGCGACTGCCAGATTGAAAAAATCTGTCTGATTTTTATGAAGCGTTGCTCCATTGGAAGCAATAAAGCGCCCCAATTCCATTTCATACGGAAATTCTGTTGCATCTTCTGATAGCACCAGCTCGGTTTCATAGCACACACTCCCATCCCTCTCCAGTGCATCAAGAAAGCGTATACGCATAAACGTTCTTGCATCCCGATGTTCATATGGTATATGTATTGTTTCTTTCAAGCTGTACAATATCTGATTGTGCTTAATCAATCCCGGTTTTACCTGAATATAGGCATCTGTAATAGCAATCTCCACACCTGATATAATGCCATCTGAATAGTCTGCATATACATTTTTCACGAGCTGATATGCAAAATCTGTATGCTCCTGCAACACTTGTGCTGTTAAAATCATATTTTCCTTATATAATGGTTCTATATATTTAAACATCACTATTCTCCCTGTCTATTCTTACATATTCCTTTTTGCCCCACTCCTGGCTTCTCGCACAAAAAAGAATCATTTGTTTTCTATCCGCCCCATCAGAATATGCAAGCATTGCCCCAAACGGGGATTTTATAAATTCTTCTCTCACCATTTTTCCATACGGATATAGTTCTCTTGGCATTGTTGTAGCACTTTTCTCTGTTTTTCCTGCCAGCAACATACCAACAACAATATATGCAGCTCCAATATATACCTGATCCTCTATCCATGTCAGATTAGGATAGCAACAGGTTATGGCATCACAATTTACCTGTTTCTGAAGCCGCAATGCATTGTCCTGCATTTTGGTTCTTCCTGATGCTGCAAAAAACTTCGCAGAGGACTCTTCGCATGTCACATATTGATAACAGCATTTCACATGTTCTCTTTTTAATATATCTAAAACAAATGTCAAAGCATCATAATCAAATTTTTCATATTCTTTCTCATGCTGCCGTCCTTCAAACCTGATTCTTGTTATTTTCTCCTGTTCACTTAACATTGGTATTTCCGGGAGAATTGCAAATGTAATCTGTTGTGTCCTGTCTGATTTTTCATTTACGGTTTCCATATATAATGAAAGTTTTCTCTGTGCATCAGTTGCATGTAAATCCTGATAAGAAAGATTTGTGACCAGCAGTTCCAAGTCTGTTCCCTGCTCAAAAAAACTTTTTACTCCCAGCCATATTTCATACACTTTAACAGAAACCAGATTATCCTTTTGTGGTGTTACTTCTTTTTCTTTTTCATCAAAATACCACAGGCGATATTCTTTACACTGTTCATTTTGTTTCATCACATTATAGTAATCTGCTACGTTTTTCAGTGTTTCCGTCTTTTCTGAGGCAATCTCCTTCCATTGACTGTAATTTAAATTGAATATACTCTCAAACTCTTTCAAAGAATGTATTACCAGTTTCTCTTCTATGAACCTTATTTGCTCATCCGATAATGCCAAACTATTTTCGGATACCGTTATTAAAGACAATAAGTCAGTCTTTTTATCACTTATCTTTGCAAACAATATCGCTCTATTACTTCTTTTCGTCATCGTATCCCTGGTCATATCATTCCTCACATCTATACATAATTTGATTTTTGCAATGTTATGTCAACCTGCTATAGTACCTTTCCATCATATCATTTTCTTTATGATTAGGCACCTTATTTTTTCATATATGTTTCATATATGTTTCGTAAATATTTCACAGATTATATATTAAAAGAGGCTGCCGCATAAAAGTGGCAGCCTGAAGCTGTTTAGAAAAACTATTTTATAAAACGCAAGTGAAATAGTCGATGTTCTTCTGTTTCCTAACTTATATAATTTATCACCACTGTGTGGTAATATTAAGCTCCTCTTCGATTAACTTTTTTGCGATATCAAAGCGGTCTAAATAAGAACCACTAATACAATGATATTTCATCCCCGCCTCATCTAAAAAGTGTTTGATTTGATTACTATACTTTTCTCTGTCCGCTTTAATCTCTTCATTTCTGGTACCATCCTGCACAAACGTGACATCCGGTTCCAAAAACAGCACTAAATCCCATACGCAGATATCATTTACAGCTTTTGCAAGGGAAACACATCTCTGTAGCTGTTCCGCCTGATTACCTAATAAAAAATAACTATAGAACATTGTTGTGATAGCATCTGTATCTACAAAAAGAATTCGATTTGCCTGTTTAGCCGCTTCCATGACATTGATTTTCTGACGCAGGATATTCTCATACATATCTTCTGCAATCATATATTCTTCGCCACCGGCATACTCACAGGTGTCTCTACCGACTTCTGCAACAAATTTTGTGTTATATGCCAAGGCAAGGTTTTGTACAAGTGTAGATTTTCCGGTACTCTCTCCACCCACAATAAGCACTTTTCTTGTGTAAAAATCTTTACACACATCCGGAATATAATCCCAGTTCTTAGTCGCCCAGGTGCGAATATCTGTGGAGCTAATGGGAACTTCTGCCCGATTAAAATAATGTACTATGCTTTCCGGGCAGTATAATGACTCAAATCTTCCGGTTCCCAGATAATCCGTTCCGCAGAAAACAATATCAATCGGTTTTCCAATAAGCTTCTTAATATCATTGGCTCCCTGCTCCCAGTAGAAATCTGTATTGTACGCTTCTTTTGAAACCGCCTTATCCTCTACCGGTAAAATTCTCACATTGTCCAAATGTTTTGTACTGTTTAAAATCCAACGATATCTTAATTCCTTTGACGCAGATTCGCGTCCTTCACACCAGCTTATCATTACAAATAGTTCTTCACACATAGCTGATGCACGTATAATGTCATGAATATGTCCTACGTGTAGCGGGTCAAATGACCCACCATACATTCCAACTTTATATCTCATTTATGGTTCTCCCTTTTGTTTCTATTTCATCGAACTGACTTGACTCGTGGTTTTTCCCTAGTTTGATTGTTTCTCCCATCTTATAAAGCCAATAATAGCATTAATCAGATAAACACACCACATTATCAGTGTTGCAACATCTGTTCCACCATTACGGTAATTATTTACCCACATAATAACAGAAAAAATATCAACGACTATCCACACCGCCCACTGTTCCGCAAACATTTTAACGGATATAATCATTGCAATTACAGAGGAAACTGTCGTAAAACTATCTACGAAAGGCATTGCATCTCCCAAATCCCGAAGCAATACACCGTATACATATGTTACTATAATGATGCAAATCAGCAAAATTACCCTGTGAAGATTATTCATATGGCGCTTGTTTACTTCTTTTGTCTCTTCGTTCATATTTTTATTCCATATGTAAAAACCAACAAACTGCATAGGGACATAATAAATAGCATTAAGCATGGTCTCTCCATACAATGCTGCTTTATATGAAATAATCGCATACAAAACGCAATTCACAACACCAAAGATATATGCGGACAATTTTCCTTTATTCGTACATACTACGCAGGCAACACCTGTCGTAGCAGAAATAATTCCCATAAGATTATCTCCCCAATAAACAGATAACCCAACAATAATCAGGCAGGCCGTAACCAACCAAAGTATCTCCCACTTTTTCCAGCCACTTAATTCGTTTTTAACAAATTCTCTCATATATATCGCTCCTCATTTCATTCAATTTAAAAATCCCCGTGATCATATGCAGGCATCAACTGTAGCTTAAATAAATTTCTTTCATGCATGTCATCAATTTTTTCCTGTATCTTTTTATCTTCAATCTGTCCTGTTCTAATATATCTGTCTAACATCTGGTAGGAAAATCCAAGATTTTCCTCGTCTGTTTTTCCACACAAACCATCAGACGGTACTTTATCAATCAATTTCTCCGGCAAATTTAATAATCTTCCAATTTCTTTGACTTCCGTCACAGTTAAATTAGATAACGGACTAAAATCCCCAACCGAATCACCATATCTTGTTGAATACCCAACCCAGTCTTCAGACAGATTACAGGTATTAGCAACCCTTCCGTTTACGCTTTGAGCAACCGCATATAAGGTTGCCATACGAATTCTCGGCGGCAAATTGATTTCTGTCTGCCTGCTTAAATCAAATGTTTCAGATACCTGCTTTTTGATAGAATCAACCGCATCTGATACACTGATTTCACAGCTTCGAATTCCCAAGTGTGCAACAACCTTGAAAGCACAATCAATATCTTTTTGTTCACCGCAGGGCATGAGCACACCGACCACCCGGTCTGCGCCCAATGCCTCTACACATAACGCTGCTACGATTGAACTGTCTTTGCCACCTGAAATGCCTACTACCGCATTGCACTCCCTTCCATTCTGTTCAAAAAAAGTTCTTATCCATTCTACACACTCGTTTTTTACTTTTGTAGCATCAAACATTAAAATTCACCCCCATGCAATAATTCCCGTATTTCTTTTAAGGACTGCTCTCTTACTATCATTCCGTCTCTAAACACCGGCTGAAGCAAATTATTGTCAGGAATTGTTTCAGATGTGTATCCATCTTTAAAACAAATCTCTCCATCCTCGCCTCGGTATACATATACCATTCCTCTCTGTGATTTTTTCATAGCGTGACCGGATTCTCTGTCTGTTTTTGGATCTTTGAATACCATAATGGGTTTTCCATCAACCTCCGCATAGGTTGCTTTATACGCCCAGCCTTGTGAATCCCTTGTTTTAAACTGCAACGAGAAGCTTCCGACACCGAAAATCACATTTTCAATTGCCCACCCCTGCTCTGTCATATGCTTGCAAATGGATTCGCATCTATCCAGGTTAATGGCGTCTCCATACACAATTCCAACTCCGCCATTTAGAACTTTATATCCTTTCGAATTTACTGTGTGTCCGAAAATCTCATCTAAAATTCTTAACGTTCCTTTTTCTTCTAAAGAAGAATTCTCATCAATACTGTCAGATGTTCCGCAGATAATTTCCTCCGGGTCTCCACTGTCCGGTCTGATTCGAATTCCTCCCGGGTGACCAGCTACGATATCTTTATGCTTTCTTAGAATTTTATCTAAAAATCCAAAATAATCATAACTGTCTGCGACAAAACTAAATGAGCGATCCGGGCAAATTTCTGTACACATCCTTACGAAAAAGTCCTCTTCATTTCCATCCACCGCAAAATTACTTGTTGTACAGCTATGCTCTACACTTGCTGACCAACTTCCAATATCTTCTTTTATCACATCCGAATTGTAATATTCACATAAATATTGAATACATGGAATCGTTGATGTTTTCGTAAAGCTGGTTAAGAATGCCGCTGCCGAAGTAATTGCTGCTTCCGGAGAGCCCATTCCCCTGTAGGAAAAAT
This sequence comes from uncultured Lachnospiraceae bacterium, assembly GCA_945864145.1. GTDB lineage: Bacteria > Bacillota > Clostridia > Lachnospirales > Lachnospiraceae > COE1. The sequence continues at coordinate 20,386 of CAMBAN010000033.1, forward strand.
CTCCACATCCTACATGTTTCCAAACCTTATTATCAGAAGTTAAGTCAATGTACCTCTCAATAATTTTACGGAATGTATATGCGGTTGTTGCACTGGTAGTAGGAAGCCACATGGAACAACTCCACAATGTTTCTAAGTAATTTGTCAACCAGGCAAAACGGGAATCCGTATTCGTAATGGTCGCACAGGGAACTCGAAACGGAACCCTTGTTCCTTCCGGCAGACTCTCTACACATAATGGCAAGTAGCCTAATGCATGCAATTCTCTAATATGTGTACTTTCTGCATTTTCATTGAAAGTGTTCTTAATATATAACTCATATTCCTTCACAACTTCTTCAATATCTCTCTGGAAAAAGTTCTCATCAAAATCTTCTTTTAACTGTTTTAAGAAGCCCTGCAGTCCAAACCAAACCACTTTATACGCTTCCGGCGAATATTGATTACTTCTTGGTGTCCATGTAGAATACATTTTTGTCATACCTTTATTATATGTTTCTCTGTGAAACACCTTATAGAAATCGCACAGTAACATCATGTTTTTCTTCATAGCTTAAGCCTCCATTATTTCAATCCTGTCATGATTTTTTGTAAAAATACTGTTTGTAGTAAACACTTTCTGGATAAGTCCGCTTGTAAGAACTTCTCCTTCAAGAATCGTATTCTCGCAATGAGAAACATATAAGTAAATTTTCGTAGCTCCCAACTTTTTTAATGCCTCAGCACTGTGATAAAATGTACCCCCACGGCTACAAATATCATCCACAATCAGGATATTGCTCCCCGCAATCAGGTCGGTCATACCGGCCACATCCAATCCATGAATCTGACCTGTCGTCCAATCCCGTTTCTTAATTCCGAAAGCAAATGGCTTATTTACCATACCGGAATAACGTTTCATAGCCCCCTCATCCGGATAAAACATAAGTAATGGCTTATCATCTTTTTCAAGCTTTTGGATTACTTTTTTTACATTCTTTTCCGGAGTCAGTACTGTAAGTCGGTCAATTAACGCTTCACTTACACTGGAATGCGGATCTAAAACTGTCACTGTCTTATAATTTAACTGATTAATTATTTCCGCAAAATATTTTAACGTAAATACATCTTCTTTTGCTTTTACACGGTCCTGACGCGCATTTGGAATATATGGCATTATCAAATGAATCTCATCTACTCCATTGTTCCGCATATGCTTTGTCAAAAAAATCAGTGTTACCAGCTCTTCATTGTTCTCAAATAGCCATGTTATTGTTACTGATTTCCCCTTATATCCTAATACATCTTTTTTAATAAGAAGTGTGCCGTCCGGAAATTTTCCGTATTCAATTTTTTCTCCGTTTAGCTTAATCATATAACTTTCCTCCTACAATACATCAATCTGGCAAGAGCACATCGTCTCAAGCGCCGCTTCATGCTTTTCCGGTGTAACCCCTGCGCAGCAAGCCGAATCCACAGAAATATCTAATTCCGGAAAATTTGCTTTCAAAAGCAATGCGTTAGATACTACGCAAATATCTGTACATAAACCAATTAACTGGATATTCTCAATTGCATTGTCTTCTTCATATTTACGAATTACCTCTACCAGCTCCGTAGAGCCAAACGTTGGCTTACATACTGTACGCACTTTTTTGTTATCCAATGCGAGTTTTACTCTTTTGTTAAGTTCCCAGCCTTCTGTACCTTTGATGCAGTGTGGAACCGGAAGAAATCGGCCTTCTCTTGTATCCATGTAATCTTTTCCATGTGTATCCTTCGTTACGATGATGTCTCCACTGAAATTTTGGATTTTGTGAACCACCTTATCAAGGATAGCCACCGCTTCTGTGCTCCCCAATGCTCCGTCAACAAAATCGTTCTGCATATCCACTACTATTAATACTTCTCTTTTCATGATAAGTCCTCCTTCAATTATTGGATTATTTTATAAGTTGCGCTTGGCTTTTTGGAAAATTCTTTACTCTCCATGCCTGTTTCTGTTACTTTTTTTGTATCAATGTATTTCTTCTTAAAACTTCTGCGAAAATTTCCGATATCTAACTGTTTATTTAAAACCGCTTCATAAATCAATTTCAGCTCATATATCGTAAAACAGTTTTGGTTTGACAATAATTCAAACGCAACATCGGTGTAATCAAGTTTTCCCTTTAATCTTTCTATTGCTGTTTTCAACTCGTTTTCATGATCAAATGCCAGGTCTGTTATTTTTATCGTTATGCCCAAGTTTTCATTTTTTAGGATTATGTTATCTCCGGTATACAATACCTTGAATAATGCTATCGTTGACGTTTCAACTATGTGCAGCTTACATTTTGGTATAAGCGCCATATATGCAATTGAAATAATTCTCATTCTTGGATCTCTTTCAACAGCGCCAAATGTATATAACTGCTCTAAATACATATTTTCTAATCCGACTTTTTGTTTTAACCCTCTCGCTACTGCTTCCTCTAATGATTCTTTCATTCCTACAAAACTTCCCGGCAAGGACCATTTATCCTTGAACGGATGTGCATCTCGTTTGATTAGTAAAATTTCTAATTGCTGTTCTTCATTCATTGTAATTACTAATGCATCCACAGCCACTGATGGTTTTTCATATTGGGAAGAATCATATGCACTCAAATATTCCTGTTCTGTCATAAATCTCGCCTCTTTTTAATAGTCATTTTGACTTTTGTTATATTTATAATAGTCATTATGACTATTATTGTCAACAACTTTTTTACTATTTTTTTATCATATTCATAATGGTATCTCATGAGAAATTCTTTCCACGAAAAACGCACCCTTTCGCAACATTTTTTCTTGTTGCTAAGAGTGCGTTATATCATTAAGTACGCAACTGAGAGAATTCTCATCATTATAGGTCAATATAAAGGGTTAATTGATTACAAAGTGTTTTTACCTCATCTTCTGTGAAACCAAAAAACTCTGTAAGTGGAGAAAACACACACATTTTCAGAGCCGATATAAAAATAGACGAGGAAAATGGTTAAAATAAAACCACCTTTCTCGTCTTAGTCTACAATTCTATTCTTTCCACTCTTCAATCATGCAGATATGATGCTTCTTATTTTCACCATCTGTATCATAATTGATTCCAACCAACAAGATTCTGTCACTATATCCGGATAAAGCTCCCTGATATCTCTTATCTTTAATCTGGTTAATTGCTGTATATGCATCCTTATTATATTTTAATTCAATCACCATAGCAGGTCTTGAACCGGCATTTGCCCTTGGAATAAATACTAAATCTGCATATCCTTTGCCAGCAGGCATCTCACGGATAACATCATAGTATGCCGGAGCTGTAAAGTATGCCATAGTAAGTACACAACTTAGGGAATTCTCATCATTGTATTTGAATATAGAAGTATAGGTATCATGAGCCAGTTCAATGATTTCAGCTACCTTTTCACAATCTTTTGCTATAGTCGCTCTAAGAAGTTCATCACATCTTGAAATAACTTTTGCAATTTCTTTCCACTGACCAGTCTGTAAGGCAGCATCAAAAGCTGTTGCTACTTCATAATTTGGAATAAATGCTGTTTTATTTTCTGAATCATATCCAAGATATCCTAAATGAATTAGTGCAGTAAGTGCTTCATCTTTAGAGCCTACTGTAGAAAAGTCATTTTGGAATGTGTTTGTGTTCACATATACCTCTCCACCTGACAACATTGTCATAACATCATCCTTCAAGCCTTCATAATTCATGGTTATAAAGGTATTTATAGACGCAAATGATGATGTGTTTTTCCAGTAGGAATCATATTTATGTCTATCCATTGCCATTGACACTGAATTAGGATTATACATATGTTTTCCATCTATTAAGTATCCATTATACCATGCCTTTACAGTCTCATAATCCATATCATACTGTTTACAAAGTTCTTTGACTTCATTCTCTGTAAAGCCATAATATTCTGTGATAGGATACGAATCCAGCATTGTATACTCTCTAAAGTTATTTAGGGCGGATTCATCTTTTATTTTCTTAATTGGTAAGATACCAGTAATGTATGCTAATGCCAAAAATGCCTTGGATTCTTCTGATTTAAATAATGAATGCAGAAACTGTAGATATCTATGAACTAATTCCTCATCTTCACTGTTCCTGACCACGCAATCCCATTCATCAAAAATAATGACAAAAGGGATATGGGAAATCTGATATACATTCATAAGTATCAGATTAATTTTTTTTTGATAATCTATTTTTTCTCCATATACCAGCTTTATATCATTTACTATATACTCAGTGATTTTCTCAGATATGTTATCTTTATAAGAATCCCAAAAAGAAGAAACATCTATATGAATTACATTATATTTATTCATATGTTTTCTGTAGTCTTCACAATTTGCTATCTGTGTATCATCAAACAGGTTAGAAGACTCACTTCCGAGACTATAATAGGCATCTACCATTCCTGCCGCATGTGATTTTCCAAATCTTCTGGCGTGGCTTACTGCTATACAGTTATTTTCAGTTGATATTCTCTTATTCAAAAAATCCAACAATCCTGATTTATCAATGAAAATACTGCTGTTTCTCGCTCGTCTATAGCTCTCATTCCCCGGATTAAAATATACACCCATAACTGATATCTCTCCTTAATTTCTCCAATGCAACCACACCGTATAAATTCATTATATTTAGTAATCACAGATAAGTCAATTATAAGCCCCCATTTCTCTATTCGTATCATTTTTATGATTCTTCTGGAAGCTTCCGTCTGCTTCCGGAAATGGCACTGGTCAGCAATCCCTCCGGAGAATATTCCCAACTTTCGGTCAGCCCTGCTTCCGGGTTCTCATGACAGGTGGGGGCTCCATACATGTTGTAGCGGTACAATTCCCGTCTGCCATCCCGGTCTATATGCTCACATAACTGTCCTTCCCTGTCATAATGAAATTCCTCCGCTGCGCCTGACTCTTGCACCTGGTTAAAATATTATCACATATATGAACATCTGCTCTACAACTTTTTACCAGTACTTGCAGCAGGATGTACTGCTTCAGACAATCATGATAAATAATTAATCGACGTGCAGGAGTTGTAGATTATTGTGATTCAAAAAGTATAACCCTTATAATATGTTTTTTATTTCATCAATTGGTCATACAAAAATTGACACGCATCATTTTCAGAGTCAAAAATTTCATTTGTTGTCTTAATACCTCTTTCTAAATAATAAACAAACCACTTATCCTGAATTTTTTCCAAGCATAAACATTCATCCTTTTTTCCCTGTCCTGTCAGATTATAAATGTAGTTTGGAACTCCAGCTATTTTTAATTTTTTTTCTAATACTTCTCTAGTCATTTATTTAATCTCCTTTATATAGCCTAATTCTTTTAAATTTTTTATGTTATTGGGTAATTCATACTGTATTCCACCCCCAACTTGTTCAAATGCAGGAGCAATCTTAGATATTGTAACGTTGTCAATTGGTTTTAATACTTCATATTTATGGTATGCATTAGGGTTCTCAATATATGGAAGTGCCCTTTGTTCAAACGGTACTCCTGCTGGTGATGTATATTTTCCCCATTGACTTCCATATCTGTCAATAATAGTTCCTGCAGGAATAGTTTGATTTTCCTTGATTGTTCCTGGTACTCGCCCAGCATTTGGTGCCCACTTTTCCCAATCAATATTTCCATCTGCATCTAAAAATTTAGTATCTCTTACAACTAATTCATCAATACCCATAGCCTTACTTGCTCCGGCATTCAGCCTGTTCAGGGTTCGCCAGTCGGTGTTGGGATTCTCTCTGGAAGAG
>CAMBAN010000034.1 GCA_945864145.1 uncultured Lachnospiraceae bacterium
ATTCACATACGATTTAATTGTTTTGACGAAGTTGTTATACAAATAGCGCACAAGCCTCGGCTAATGTATAAACATATCGGAGGAATAATCGTCAAGCTGATGATGCTTAAGTTATCGAAGGAGGGTAAACAATGAAAAAGAAGGTATTGAGTGCACTTATGTGTACAACAATGGTTGCATCCATGTTAAGTGGCTGTGGTTCTTCCAGTACAGATACAACAGGTGCAAGTGCATCGGAGGATGCAGCTGCAGCTACAGAAGCTGTTGCAGAAGAAGCAGTAGAAGGTGAAGCAGCTGCAGAAGCTGTTAACACATTTGGTGATCCTAACGGAACACATTTAGAGATGTGGACATTCGTTGAATTACACGGTCAGCATTATGGAAAGATGGCTGAGATTTGGAATGAACAGCATCCTGACCAGACAATTGAGATTACATGTACCACATATCCATATGGTGATATGCATACGAAATTACTTACTTCTTTGGAAGCAGGCACCGGCGCACCGGATATCTGTGACGTAGAGGTTGGACAGTTCCCTAATGTAGTAGAAGGTCTTGATACATGGCTTGTTCCATTAAACGACTACGCAGAGGAATACTTAGATACAATGGTTACCGCACGTATGGAAACCTATCAGGGTGAAGATGGTAATTATTACGGAGCTCCTTACCATGTAGGTGCAACTGTTATGTACTATAACGTAGCAGCTATGGCAGATGCAATGGGAGTTTCACAGGATGACGTAATTGGCAAGATTGATGCTGTTGTTACCTGGGAAGATTACGAAGCACTTGGACAGGAATACTTAAGCGCTTTAGGCGGTGAAGAAGGAAAATACTGGACATCAGTTGATACAGGCGGAACAGACTGGTTATGGCTTGCAATGGCTGAGTATGGTGATGACTGGACAGGTGGATTTGATAATCCGGCAAATGTACAGCTTGAGTCAGTTCAGAAGATGTTAGAGATGCAGCAGTCTTGGTTACAGTCAGGAATAGCAGAGGTTTCTCCGGACGGACATGTTGACTTGGAGGCTGGCTTCCAGAATATCCTTGACCACAACATCGTTTCTTTCCCTAAGGCAATGTGGTATATGAGCCGTTTCACAAACTATATGCCAGAGGAAAAAGGCAATTGGTATATTGCAAAATGTCCTGTATTTGAAGAAGGACAGAAATGCTCAGTTGGTATTGGTGGTACAGGTACTGTTGTTACAAAACAGTCTCAAAGCCAGGAACTTGCAGCAACTTTCCTTTGCTGGGCTAAGATGTCAGCTGAAGGCGAGCAGAATATCTGGGATACTTTAGGATTTGATATTTGTAATGCAGCGTTATGGACAGAGGATTCCTTTGCACATGATGACAACAATCAGTACAATGCATTCTTCATTAACTATCCATATGATGTATTAAATGATATTGGAATGGATAATATCGGAAAGATTTCTGTAGTAGCTATCAGCCCGACAATTAATGAATATGTATGTAACACAACATTAAATGAGGTACTTGAAGATCCTACATACAGTGTAGCAGATGCACTCCAGGAGTTACAGGATGCTGTAGATATGGAGCAGTAGGATAAATAGACAAGAGTAAATAACTGAATGGAAAGAGGGGGTGTCGGGATTCATTCTCTGACACCGCCTCTTAACTTTCTTAAAGTAAGGAAGGTGTTTATTTATGAAAGGTAAATCCGGTAAAAGTCTTACCGCTAAAAATTTCCTATACTCACAAAAGGTGGCACCATACGTATTTGTATTACCTTTTATTATCAGCTTTGCCCTTTTCTGGATCTATCCGTTGATTACAGCTATTACTATGAGTTTCCAGGATATTGGAGCGATTTCTTCAGAATGGGTAGGCATTAAAAATTATACAAAGCTTTTAAAAGACAATGTATTTCATATTGCAATTAAAAACAGTGCAGTTTATATGTTTTGGACATTGGTATTATTAATACCATTTCCAATGCTTTTTGCGGTACTGATGGACAGTAATCTGGTAAAGGCAAAGGGTGTTTGGAAGGCGATTCTCTATATGCCGGCTTTAACTTCCGTTGTTATTTCCGGTACTTTATTCCGTTTAATGTTTACCGAATATCCGACAGGTCAGATGAACCTGATTACACAGGCTTTAGGTCTGGGAACGTTCAAGTGGCTGAAAATGGGCTGGTCAGGTATGGCAGCTTTGCTTGTAGTTGCTTGTTGGAGATGGACTGGTGTTAATATGCTCTATTTCCTTTCAGGACTGAAAGCGATAGATACATCATTATATGAAGCAGCAGAGATTGATGGCGCAACAGGCTGGCAGAAATTCCGTTATGTGACACTGCCGCTGTTAAAGCCGACAACCATTTACGTATTGACTATTTCCATTTATGCCGGTCTTGCTATGTTCTTGGAGTCCTATATGTTATGGGGAGGAAACAACTCACCAAACAATATCGGTTTAACAATTGTAGGCTATTTGTATAAACGTGGTATTGAAAAGAACGATATGGGCTATGCATGTGCAGTTGGCGTGGTACTTTTGGTAATTGCATTGGCTATCAACATAGTACAGTTAATTTTAAATGGAACCTTTAAGAATGAGGAGGAGTAAACATATGGAAAAACAGAAAAAATTGCGCTCCGTCTCAGATACACCAAAACACAAAATTGGAGAGATTTTCGCAACAGGTTTTTTTGCTATTTTGAGTGCGATAATTGTATTCCCGGTATTTGCAGGACTTCTTGCATCCTTTAGACCGGGTACACAGTTGATTCGGCGAGGTCTGGCAATTGACTTAGACATTTCTACCATGACCCTGGATAACTATACATACTTGTTTTCGGGAAATGCAGACAGCCAGAAATATTTTATGTGGTATAAAAACTCTTTGATTATTACTCTGGCTTCCGTTGTACTGACCTTATTTGTCTGCTACTTTGTAGCATATGGTTTGTCTATGTACAACTTTAGATTGAAGAATTTCCTGTTCTTCTTAGTCATTGCAACCATGATGGTACCTTTTGAAATTTTAATGCTTCCGTTATATAAGGAAATTATTAAATTGAAGCTGATAGATACCTATGCAGGCGTGATTGTTACAGGTATTTGCAGTGCATCTACTATTTTCTTCTTCAGGCAGTACCTGTCTGGCTTGCCCAAGGAGCTTTTGGATGCAGCTCGTATCGATGGAGCAACAGAATATGGGATTTCCGTGCGTATTATTTTACCACTGGCCAAGCCAGCTTTTGCTTCCATGGGTATCTTGTGTGCAATGGGTTCCTGGAATGCCATTTTATGGCCGCTATTGGTACTAAAGGGTGCAAATAAGTTCACCTTACCGATTGGTCTGAATACCTTGCTTACCCCATATGGTAATAATTATGATGTATTGATTGCAGGCTCTATGTTTGGTATTTTGCCGATTTTCATTATCTTCTTAATCTTCCAGAGGTACATTATCGAAGGTATGACAACAGGAGCAGTTAAGGGCTAAAAATAAAATATAGACACCATTGTGGAAAAAAACTCCCTTTCTAAATTATGGTAAACCCACTAAAGTGAAGGTATAGCAAAAGAAAGGGAGGAGAAACGATGAAACAGAAAAAGTTACCATATGGTATCAGGCAGAATTGGCGAAAGACAGCGACAGTATGCGTAGCAGCAGCTATGCTTACCGGAACTGTACTTTCGCCTTTTTCTGTTCCTGTATTGCATGCAGAAGAAGTGACAGAAATGTCAGAAAATGAAAAGGAAGAGGTGAAACCTCCGGTAGGACTCATTGCAGAGAGTACGGCAGAAAATAAGCTGCGTGTAGTGTATGGACCATCAGGCTCAGCCAGGGTAGATCACTATGAAATTTTGCTGGATGGAGAAACTTTAAAGGCAGATGCAGGAGTAGCAGAGTATATTTTTGAAAATGTGGAAGCAGGCAGTCATACGGTACAAGTCATTGCTGTACTTGCAGATGACAGCAAATCTGATGCAACAGAGTGTGAAACAAAGGTAACTGTGCTTGGCGAAGAAAGCACAGACACAGAGGAAACAGAAGAAGAAACAGAAGAGGAAACAGAAGAAGAAACAGAAGAGGAAACAGAAGAAGAAACAGAGGAGGAAACAGAAGAGAAGGAAGAAGAGAAAGAGCAGGAAACAGGAGCACAGATTCCTTTATCAGAAGATAAAAGTGTTTTAACACCTGGTGAGGCTGTGACTGTCAGTTTTCCGGAGAATGAAGATTTTGCGAAAGCAATTACGAAAGTGCTTGTAGATGGTAAGGAAGCATCCTATCATACCACAAGCAGTACAATTACAGTAGACGGTGATTCTTTTGACCACAGTGGTGTATATGCGATAGAGGTAGAGGCAGAAAACTATGCTACGGCAATGTTGCACCAGACTATTTATGAGGAAAAAAACTGGAAGCTTGTTTTTCATGACGAATTTGATGGAACAAGCTTAAACACGAATGTATGGAGCTATCAGGAGGGCACTGGCGCAGAGTATGGTTTAAATGGCTGGGGCAACAATGAAGAACAATATTATACCAGTGAAAATGTTAGTGTGGGAGATGGCACATTAACAATTGAGGCAAAAAATGAGTCACGTGATGGAAAAAGCTATACTTCAGGACGTATCAGAAGCTTGGCAGAAGATAATGAGGGCTTTTCAATCACTTATGGAAAAGTAGAAGCAAAAATCAAAATGCCTACGGGAGATGGTATTTGGCCTGCATTTTGGATGCTGCCATCCACAGATGATTATGGTACCTGGGCGTCGAGTGGTGAAATTGACATTATGGAGGCAAGAGGCAGATTGGAAAATCAGGTGCTTGGCACCATTCATTATGGCTCCACCTGGCCTGATAACAAATCAGCAGGTACGACCTATACGTTACCGGACGATGGTACCATTACGGATTATCATGTCTATGCTTTAGAGTGGGACGTGGATACTATGATTTGGTATGTGGATGGTATCGAGATTTATCGCACAAGCAGTTGGTATGCAAAAAATGCCAATACAAGCTATGACTATCCTGCGCCGTTTGATAAGCCATTCCATATACTATTTAACATGGCAGTGGGCGGTACCTTTGATGGAAACAGAAGACCGGATGACAGTATTTTTGAAAATCCCATTATCATGGATGTAGATTATGTCAGAGTATATCAGCGTACAGAAGAAGATTATTATGACAGAGAGGTCAGCAATCCGGCAAATGAAAAGGATGTCACTTCTTTTCAAGCTTTTACAGAAAAGTATGCAGATGAAGAAGGTAATTTTGTAACAGATACTTCCTATAAAAAAGTAGAGGAAAAGGATAGTATTATTTCTACAGAACTAAAGGATAGTTGGACAAGACACTGGTATTATCTGCTTGGTGATTATGGTGCAGTTGCTTCTTATAATAATGAAACAACAGAGGCTGGTGTATTTGCAGCAGTAGATATTACCAATGGTGGAAACCAAAATTATGCTGTACAGTTGGTACAACATTTACCATTGGCAAAGGGCTATACCTACGAGCTTAGCTTTGATGCTTATGCGTCAAAGGGCAGAAGTGTGATTGCAAAGCTGGCAGGTGATGATGACAATGGCTGGGGTGCTTATTCTGATAACTTTACAGCTTCTTTGTCGACAGAGCCAAAGACTTACCGTTTCTATTTTGATATGCTTTCTGATACAGATGAAACAGCAAGATTAGAGTTCAATATGGGACTGAATACAGGTACTGTATACATTGGAAACGTGTCATTAAGACAGGTGGATGAGGTCGTCATAGAGGATGAGGAAAATGAAAAGGATGAAATGACTAAGCCACTTGGAAACATTGCGCCTGACTTTAAAAATTGGGAGCATTATGTAGGTTCAGATTGGGCATATGTCAGCAGTAAAATAATTGATGCTGATGAACATAACCTGACATACACCGTAAAGGCAGACGGCGGCTGGAGTGATACGGCCTGGGGAGTACAGTTTATCAGAGACGGTATTTCCGTGCTACGGGGCTATCCTTATACCATAAGCTTTAAAATAACAGCAGACCAGAATAAGAAATTTGGCATCAAGCTGGAAAGTGAAACGGGTTCCGAAATCTTTTATAAGATTTACGAATTGAAGGCAGGAGAAGAACAGGAAATCTCCATTACAACAGAGGAAGCGACAACCAAAACAGTAAAAGTATACTTTGCAACAGGCGTATTTGACGGAGAGAAAAATATTGATGCAGTCATCAAAATCAAGGATTTTTCTATGGTGAACAGTAAGGAAGCAGAGCTTACAGAGGAAGAAAAACCAACAGAGGACGGAAATTCAAATACAAGTAGTAGTAGTTCAGATAATAATAGCACTACTGACAATAGCTCAAGTAGTGAAAATACAACGACAACCGTACAAACAACACCTGTTACAGCAGATAAGCTTACAAATGTGATTTGGGAGGAAGCAGTACCACTTGCGTTTAATTTGACACAAGCTCAGACGCCATCCTATTACGAGTTAAATTTCTATGGTACAGATAATTTGCTGACAAAGAATGACTTGTTGCAGTTAAAGCTTCGTCAAAAGCTTTTGCAGGCATTTATTACACCTGCATTTGGCATGACTCTTGACTTTAGTCATTATACAGCGGCACAGGGAGCTATAAATTTGACAACAAACGTAGATACCAGCATTGATTATGGACAGGGATTTTCGTCAGTCACCTTTATCCCCGCTGAACCTCGTAAGCTTTCTGACATAGCTGTCATGCATTTAAGCGTAGGAAAAGAAAATGCAGGTAAGGTAGTTTATCTGTATGCACAAAACTTAGCGACGATGCAAATGGAACTAAAGCAGACTTGTATTGCAAACGAAATTGGAAATGTAATGTATGAAACAGAGGAATACAGTAATATTGTCCTTTTATACAGGTAGAAACAGATAACGGGCATGGAAGGGAATATCTTGGATTGATACAAGATATTCCCTTCAACTATGTTATGGAGAAATAACACAAAAATTATGTGAACACTTTTTGAAAAATATGGTATACTGACCTAAATGGAAATTTAAAAAGCATAAAATATATGCAAAGTACATAAATGGAAAGGCATCTGTTCTGAGAATAATATGAAAAATAGCATAAAATTTTCTATAAGAAGAAAATTGCATTTGTTAGCCGTATCAGTGGCTGTTCCTTTTTTGATTATGATTATCTATTTGCTGATTTCTATGGGTAATTACAGCAGAACCTATGATAAGCTGGCAGATAATCTGACAATAGCGAATAACTACAACCTGAACTTTAAGGAGGAAATGGACGAAAGTCTGTATAAGCTGGTGGTGGGTTATGTGACCTTTGATACCATTTCCGGGGATACAACGTTAAAGGACCCATATGTACTGATTGCCGAGCTTCGCAGTGAGTTTTCCAAGCTGATGGACATTACAACGGAATCGGAGAGTAAACTATGGCTGCAAAGTCTGCTTAGAAATATTGATACACTGGAAAAACGTGTGGATGACATCAAGGAAAGTCTTGCAACAGGTGGACGTTATCAGGAAAATATTGAAATGCTGGATAACAATATCTACATTTTGACAGAGCTTATCCAGGATGACATTCAATATTACATTTATTATCAGACCAAAAGCATTGGAAAAGTTACAAACAGTCTGCATCAGCAGATTAATGAATTTATTGTGATATGTAGCGTATGTGTAGCAATTTTGGTATTAGTGGTGCTTGGTGTTACCATTTGGATTGTTAAGGGAATTTTAAAGCCAATCAGACAGCTTTATGACGTGATGGAAAAAATGTCAGAAGGAGATTTTTCGGTCAGAGCTGAAGTGGAAACCAAGGATGAGATTTCTTTATTGGCAGATGGCTTTAACAATATGGCTGAAAATATGCAGACATTGATTGATAAAATCAAAGAGGATGAACAGAAAATGAGACGGGTGGATTTACGTCTTTTACAGGAACAGATTAATCCTCATTTTCTTTATAACACTTTGGATACAATTGTCTGGCTGATTGAGGGAAATGAGTCGGAGCAGGCGGTGAAAATGGTTGTGACTTTATCCAATTTTTTCAGACTTGTATTGAGTAAAGGAAAAGAATTTATTTCCATGAAGGAAGAAGAGCTTCATATCAGAAGTTATTTGGAAATACAGCAGATACGCTATCACGATATTCTGGAATATGAGATATCTATCGACAGAGTGTTATATGACTATCAGATTTTAAAACTGACATTGCAACCAATTGTGGAAAATGCGCTGTACCATGGTATCAAATACAAAAGAGCCAAGGGTTATATCCATATTCACGGAGAAAAGGATGGCGGGGTGATTCGCCTGGCTGTGCGAGATAATGGCGTAGGTATGGAAAAAGAGGAACTTTTAGAACTACAACGCGAAATTGAGCGTCCCTGTCAGGAAACGGAAAAGGGTTTTGGACTGGCTAATGTAAATGAGCGTATTCATATGTATTTTGGTATGGAATATGGTATGAAGATTTCTTCCCAAAAAGGGAAAGGAACATTAGTGGAAATTACGATACCTGCTGTTAAAATGGAGCAGCAAAAGGAGTTGGCAAATGGATAGAAAGAAAAAAATCATAAAAAGATGTGCCATACTTTTGCTTATTCTTGTTTTTGGCAGTGGATGTGGAAAACAATTCGATACGGAAACAGAGGATGACTATACACCAACAGATGAAAATCTGATTGTAGTAGGGGTATCTCAGGTAGGAAGCGAGTCTGTATGGAGAACAGCAAATTCTAATTCCATACAGCAGGTATTTACGAAAGAAAACGGTTATTTTCTTATTTTTGACAATGCAAGGCAAAAGCAGGAAAATCAGATAAAAGCAATCAGAAGCTTTATCTCGCAACAGGTTGATTACATTGTGTTTTCTCCGATTACGGAATTCGGCTGGGAAACGGTGCTGCAGGAGGCAAAGGATGCAGGAATTCCTGTGATATTAATGGATAGACAGGTGAAGGTTTCTGATGAAAGTCTTTATACCACTTGGGTAGGCTCTGATTTTGAAAAAGAAGGAGAGCTGGCGGCACAGTATCTGGCAGAGCTTGTGGAGAAAAACGGCAGAACGAAAGAGGAGCTTTCTATTGTGGTGCTTCGAGGTACAGATGGTTCTACCTCGGAAATCGGCAGAAGTGAAGGGTTTCATAAGGTAGCAGCAGAACATGAAAACTGGCACATTGTGGAGGAAATTGACGGAGAGTATACGACTACGAAGGCAAAGGAAATCATGAAAAGGGTGTTATGGCAGTATCAGGATATTGATGTATTGGTATCACAAAATGATGATATGACCTTTGGCGCATTGGAAGCGATGGCAGATGCAGACATTACACCGGGGGAAGAAGGTGACATACTTGTCATTTCCTTTGATGCAGTAAAAAGTGCATTAGAACTCGTAGAAGAGGGAGCAATCAGCGTAGATGTGGAATGTAACCCTGAGCAGGGGGTATACATTGAGGAAATCATTGCTGCACTGCAGGCTGGAGAAAAAGTAGAAAAGGCATATTATGTGCCAGAGAAGGTATTTACCAAGGATAATGTAGGACGGTATTTGGAAAGCAGGACTTATTAGGGAGGGAAAGTCATGTGGAAGGTATTTTTAGTAGAGGATGAAAGTGTTATCCGAGAAGGCCTTAGGGATAATATTCCCTGGGAGCAATATGGGTATCGTTTTGTGGGCGAGGCACAGGATGGGGAAATGGCATTGCCGTTAATCAGAAAGACAAGACCGGATGTGCTTATAACAGACATCAAAATGCCCTTTATGGATGGGCTGTCATTAAGTAAAATAGTAGGAACAGAATTTCCTGATATGAAAATCATCATTATCAGTGGCTATGATGATTTTGAGTATGCAAGGCAGGCAATTGAGGTTGGAGTTGACCAGTATTTGTTAAAGCCGATTACCCGTATGACCTTAAAAAAGGTACTTCTGGAGCTGCGAGACAAAATGGAGCAGGACAGAGAGCAAAAGGATTATCAACTGCAATTTCAAAATGAAATGCGTGAGTATGAGCAGTTTTCCAGACGTCATTTTTTTGAAAGGCTGTTAGGAGGAGAACTGTCTGTAAAGGAAATCTATGAGGAAGCGGCAAGACTTTCCATAGAAATGACAGCTTCCTGTTACAATTTGCTGTTTTTTAGCTTGCAGGAAAAGAAAAAAGAGCCATCAGAAAGAGAGATGGATGAATTTTCCAAAGCACAGGATGAGATTATGCATTACTTTTTACGACATCCGCGTTATGTACTGTTTCGATGGAATATTAACAGCTATGGCGTATTGATTAAGGCAGAACAGGAACAGATTGAGGAATATACAAGACGTGGTGTGGAACAGATTCAAAAGGTATGTACACAGCTTGGAGATATGCTTTTGTGGCATGTGGCAGCAGGAGAGTCAGTTGAGCGTTTGAGTATGCTTGCGGATTGCTATCAGGAGGTCAATCACTATTTTGCCTGTCGTTTTCTTTTTCCTGAACAACACATTCTGACACAGTTGTCACTTTCTGAACTGCGCATGGGACAGTTAATGAGTGGAGAAGAGTTTTCGGAGGAAAAAAATGAGGATTACCAGAATAAAAGGCTGTTAAAGGGTGCTTTGGCGTATATTGATTTGCACTTTTGCGAAGAAGAGCTGTCCTTAAATCAAGTGGCCAAGGAGATTGGTGTCAGCACCAATTACTTCAGTGCGATTTTTAGTCAAAGTATGCAAAAAACATTTACGGAGTATGTTACGGCAAAAAGAATGGAGTATGCAAAAAGTCTGTTAAAGAATACCGAAAAATCTTCCGGTGAGATAGCAACGGAGGTAGGCTATAAGGACCCACATTATTTCAGCTTCGTATTTAAAAAGACCCAGGGACTTAGCCCAAGAGAATATCGGGCTAAGAAACAGGCCATCATTAGTTAATATTATTAAGGTAATTTCCAAGGGATTTTCTGGGTGACAACAGGAAATCCTTTTCTTTTTTCTATCATGAGCTGTGCAGCAAGGTGACCCTGGCTTGCATGAGAAAGGGAAGGAATAGAAAACCCATCATAGTGACAAAGATAGGAGTGGTCAAAGGATACCACTTCCAGGTCATGCTTTGGAGAGAGTCTTTTGAGTTTCATTGCCTGAATGAGCCAATAGCTGATTTCATCATTTTGACAGATAATGGCACTGCAGCCTGCAAACTCTTTTTGTAAAAGGTTTTGCAGCAAGGAAATATCTTTAGTCTGACGCAAAATTGTCATATCTTTTTCCTGATACCAGCAGTTTTGCATATCGGAGAGGGGAAGACCATAAGAAAGACAGGCTTCTAAATACCCCTGAAAACGTTCCCTGCCTTCTAAAGTATCAATGGAAAAAAGGGTACCGATATTTTTATGCCCTTTTTCAATAAGAAACTGCACTAATAATTGACTGCCCTGCAAGCTATCCTCATAGAGAAAGGGACAGCCTGCAAGCTCGGAATAAGCATGATTTATAAAAATGATGTCAGTGTCACTTTTTAACAGCTTCTGGTAAAGAGCAAGGTTTGGATTTGGTAATGCATTTTTTATGCCTTCTACTAAAAGACCACGTAAGGGTTTTGCAAGCAGTCCTTCTAAAATTTCCCGTTCTGTAGAAATCTGTCCATTGGTAAGAAAGAGTTGAACGGAAAAGCCGTTTTGGGTAAGGGTCGATTCGATGTCATGCAAAAGTGTGGGATAGAGATAATATTGGTCATTGGCAAGCATAACGCCGATGACATTTTCTTCGGAGGCAGAAGATAAGCCTGTAAGGTAAGAACCACTTCCTCTCTTTTTACAAATGAGTCCCTCTTTTTCTAATAAGGAAAGTGACTGGCGGACAGTCTGACGGCTGACACCAAAACGGGTACATAGCTCTTTTTCGGAAGGAAGCTTATGAATTCCTCTTTTTTTCCATTTTTTCATTTCTTCTTTTAATATGGTTGTTAATTCTTTGTATTTAATCGCCATAGAATACTCCTAAAAGTGTAAAAAAATAATCATGAATTACTGAATTTGTATAAAGTAAAAAATAAAAAAACATAAAATGCACAAAACATTTCAACATATGGAATATAAATTGGTTAAAATGACATCGCTTTACGGAATGAAATCAATAAAATTTGAAAGATAAACCATAAAAATTTTAACCTGTTTCGTAAAATTTTGACTCTTTTAAAGCAGTATACAAAAAGTTGTATTATAAATGCATTTTATCATCCAAAAGTTGTATTGTAAATAACTGATAAACCTGTATAATACGTGGTTTCATAAATTGACATAAAATGGGGTGAATGCTAAGCTTGACTCATGGGGGAGATATCTTATATCTCAGTAAAAAATAATCATTCAGGGAGGTTACAACATGAAAAAGAAACTTGTAGCATTACTCACAGCATCAGCAATGGCACTGAGCTTAATCGGATGTGGAAACGCAAGCAGCACATCAGGCAACAGCACATCGGCACCGGCATCCTCTGGTGGAGATTTGATTAAGGTTGGTATCATCAATAACGATCCAAATGAATCAGGTTATCGTACTGCAAATGACAAGGACATGAAAGCAATGTTCACAGAAGCAAATGGTTATGAAGCTTCCTTTGCTTACAGCTTAAAAAATGATGAACAGATTACAGCAGCACAGAAGTTTATTCAGGACGGCGTAGATTATCTGCTTCTTTCAGCGGCTGATACAGCAGGCTGGGATTCCGTATTAAAGGATGCACAGGATGCAGGCGTCAGAGTCATCTTATTTGACCGTACTATCGATGCAAGCGAAGACTTATATGAGGCTTCTATTGTATCAGATATGGCTAAAGAAGGTGAAACAGCTGTAAACTGGTTAAAGGAGCAGGGCTTAAGCGAATATAAGGTTATCCATATTCAGGGCGTTATGGGCTCTGCAGCTCAGCAGGGACGTACCGGTGCTTTAGATGCACAGGTTGCAGCAGACAGCAACTGGAGCCTTGTTACCCAGCAGACAGCAGAGTGGAATGCTGAAAAGGCACAGCAGATTGTGCAGTCAGTAATTGACTCAGGAGAAGCATTTAATGTTATTTATGCAGAAAATGACGATATGGCTAAGGGTGCTGTAGCAGCACTTGATAAGGCTAATATCTCTCATGGTGTAGGCAAGGACGTTATCGTTATGGGCTTTGACTGCAACAAGTGGGCATTACAGGAACTGTTAGCACAGAATTGGAATTATGACGGACAGTGTAATCCATTCCAGGCTTCTTATATTGATGAAATCATCAAGACTTTAGAGAGCGGTGGCACACTTTCAGAAAAGACAATCATCATGGATGAGAAGGGCTTTGATGCTACAAAGATTACTCAGGATGATGTAGATAACTACGGTATCTAATTACGAAAAGAAACCAAAAAAGCGTGGCGCAGCGTAAAAAGTACGTTAACCACGCTTTTTATATAAGAAGGAGTGATGATTTGTGAAAGATGGATCTGTACTTGAAATGAGAGGCATTTGTAAAAGCTTTCCGGGTGTACGTGCACTGCAGGATGTAGATTTTACTTTAAAGCAAGGCGAAATCCATGCACTGATGGGAGAAAACGGTGCTGGAAAATCTACCTTGATAAAGGTTTTGACGGGCGTTTATGAGAAAGACGAGGGACATATTTATTTAAAGGGCTTAGAGCAGGAGGCAGCGATTCGCTCTCCGCAGGATGCACAAAAACTGGGTATCAGTACGGTATATCAGGAGATTACTCTTTGCCCGAACCTTTCAGTAGCTGAAAATATGTTTATTGGAAGAGAAACAAAGCATTTACAGGACTGGAAAAAAATGAATGAGGCAGCAGACCGCATTCTTCAAAATCTGGATATCCCTGCAAAGGCAAAACAACAGTTGGCAGACTGTTCTATTGCAGTACAGCAGATGGTTGCTATTGCAAGAGCGGTAGATATGGACTGCAAAGTACTGATTTTAGACGAACCGACCTCATCTTTGGATGAACAGGAGGTTGAAAAGCTGTTTGGCTTAATGCGTGATTTGAAAAAGAGAGGAGTAGGCATTATTTTTGTTACCCACTTCTTAGACCAGGTGTATGAGGTATGTGACAAAATAACAGTTTTGCGAGATGGAAAGCTTGTTGGAGAATATGAAATCAAGGAGCTTCCAAGATTGCAATTGGTATCTAAAATGCTGGGTAAGGAATTGGATGACCTTTCCGGTATCAAAGATGAAAGTATGACTTATCACGAAGAAGATAATATGGTGCCTGTGTTTGAAGCAGAAAAGCTGCAAAGCAATGCAGGTATTAAACCATTTGATTTCTATATCAAAAAGGGCGAGGTAAACGGCTTTACCGGTTTACTTGGCTCAGGAAGAAGTGAGTGTGTACGTGCTATTTTTGGTGCTGACAGAGTGATTGGCGGTACCGTGAAGAAAAATGGAAAACAGATAAAAATCAATAAACCTTTAGATGCCATGAAAAATGGCATAGCCTATTTGCCGGAGGATAGAAAAAGAGATGGTATCATCGGAGACCTTTCTGTCAGAGATAATATTATTCTTGCTCTGCAGGTATTGAAAGGCTTTTTCAAACCCTTTACAAAGGCAGAGGCAAATAAATTTGCAGAGGAATATATTAAGCTGTTGGATATTAAAACCGCTTCCGCAGATACACCGATTAAGTCTCTATCCGGTGGAAATCAGCAGAAGGTTATCCTTGCAAGATGGCTTTTGACCCATCCTGAATACCTGATTTTGGATGAACCGACAAGAGGTATTGATGTAGGAACAAAAATTGATATTCAGAAGCTGGTATTAAAGCTGGCTTCAGAGGGCATGAGCGTGACCTTTATTTCTTCTGAAACAGATGAAATGCTTCGTACCTGTTCAAGGCTAATCGTTATGAGAGACCGTAAGGTAGTGGGAGAGCTTTCAGGAAGTGACCTCAACCAAAGTCAGATTATGAGTACAATCGCCGGAGGTGACAAATAGATGCAAAAGAATAACGTATTGACCAGATTGATGAGAAATCAGATTTTTATTCCCGTTGCGGCACTCATTTTGCTGGCAATTTTTAATCTGATTATGGACCCATCCTTCTTTAAAATTACTTTAGGATATAATAGCGTAGGAAATCCTGTTCTTTCGGGATATTTGATTACGATTTTGGACTACGGCTCAGAGCTTGCTATTTTGGCAATTGGTATGACACTTGTGACAGCAGCCTCCGGAGGACAGGATATCAGTGTAGGCGCTACCATTGCAATCAGCGGCAGTGTGGTACTGCGTGTACTTTGTGGTACCAATTCCAGACCGGAGACCTTACAGGCGCCTATTATTGTAGCTTTTCTGATAAGCTGTGTGGCAGCGATGCTCTTTGGAGCTTTTAATGGTGTGTTGGTAGCCTATTTCAAAATCCAGCCGATGGTAGCGACACTTATCCTTTTTACAGCAGGTCGTTCTATTGCAGCCTGGATAAATAATAATGAGCTGCCGATTATCAGTGATCCTGTATTTGGTTACTTTGGTGGCTTTATTCCGGGAATCCCTATTCCGACACCGTTCTTCATTGCAGTTGCCTGCATGATAGTGATTGCATTGGTTCTTCGTTTTACAAATCTTGGCTTGTATACACAGGCTGTAGGTATTAACGAAAATTCTTCTAAATTGAATGGGTTAAATCCGGCATTTATCAAGTTCCTTACTTTTGTTATTCTGGGACTTTGTGTTGCGGTAGCAGCTTTAATAAAGGTCAGCAGAATTTCTTCCATTAACTATTCTGTCATTGCAAAGGATATTGAAATGGATGCGATTTTAGCGGTTGCATTAGGTGGAAACGCATTAAGTGGTGGCAAATTTAACATGGCAGCTTCCATTCTTGGCGCCTATGTGATTCAGTTTTTAACAACGACCTTGTATAAATTTAATGTACAGTCAGATGCATTACCTGCTTATAAGGCTGTAGTGGTAATTATTTTGGTGGTTATGAGTACACCTGTGGTAAGAAGCTGGCTTTCTGAAGCAGGAAAGAAAATCAAAGGCAGGACATCACAAAAGGCAAAGGAGGTCGCTTAATATGGCAATAGAGAAAAAAGCAGACGTCGCAAAGAAACAGAAAATACCAATGACAGATACTAGTTTATTATTATTGATTACCGTTGTTGTATTTTTTGCTATGTATATAGGAGCTATTTTATTTCAGGGAAAAGGCTTTTTGAAGCCGCAGACTTTTTTTAATATTTTAAATGCAAATGCAGCATTGATTATTACTTCCTGTGGTATGAGTATTGTCATGATAACAGGCGGTATTGATATTTCCGTAGGTGGTGTGGCAGCTTTGGTCAGTATGTGCTGCGCTGTTTATTTGGATTATCATGGTGGAAATGTATTTGGTGCAGTTGTGATTGCACTGGCTATTGGTCTGGCGTTTGGGCTGGTGCAGGGATTTTTAGTCGCTTATCTGGAGATTCAGCCTTTCATTGTATCTTTAGCAGGTATGTTTTTTGCAAGAGGCATGACAACGATTGTTAATACCAATCCTTTCAATGTAGCAAATGAAGCGTTTGTGGCTTTAAAGGAAACTCGTATTGTTGTACCAGGTATGGGTTCTGTCAATAAACTTGGTAATTATGTAGATGCTTATGTGGAAATTGGCGTTGTAGTAGCACTATTGATTGTACTGGTGCTGTTTTGCCTTCTGAGATGGACAAAGCTTGGACGTAATTTCTATGCAGTGGGGGGAAATGCGCAAAGTGCTTTGATGCTGGGTATCAATGTCAGGAGAACGAAATTCCTTTCTCATGTGATTTGCAGTTTTTTGGCAGGAATCGGTGGCTTTGTATATTTTATGCATGTAGGCTCCGGCTCTGCATCACATGCAAGCGGTATGGAAATGAATGCGATTGCTTCCTCTATTATTGGAGGTACAATGCTGACTGGTGGCGTTGGTAATATTATAGGAACCTTTTTTGGTGTACTTTCACTCAGTACTATCCAGAATATTGTTTCCTCAGCCGGACTGGATCAGGCATGGTGGACCGGAATTACGATTGCGGCAATGCTTTGTCTATTCTTATTAATCCAAAGTGTGGTAATTGCGCGCAAAAAAAGAGCGTAAAAACATATGTTATGACGATTGAACCAAATATTGGAAAATGACGAACTTTAAAAAAGTTGAAAAAAGTGCTTGCATTTTTTGCGACTGTGTTATATAGTAATACCTGTGCTGATGAGTACACAGTCACTTAAATGAATAAAGCGCTATCGCCAAATGGTAAGGCAACGGACTCTGACTCCGTCATTTTCAAGGTTCGAATCCTTGTAGCGCTGCTTAAAAACTCTCGTCTTTACGAGAGTTTTTTTCTACTTATTTAGTAGTAGTTATAGGAGGACGGTATGTTTCGATTAGGAAAAAAACAGAAGTTGGTTGTTGTAAAAAGTGTAGATTTTGGTGTCTATTTGGGTGAAACAGAAAATGCTTCCATGGATGACAGGGTATTACTGCCTAAAAAGCAAGTGCCACAGGATATTCATGTGGGAGACGAAATTGAGGTGTTTTTGTATAAGGATTCCAAGGACAGAATCATTGCTACGACCACTACACCGAAGCTTATGGTAGGGCAGGTCGGTACTTTGACAGTTGCACAGGTTACCGGTATCGGTGCTTTTCTGGACTGGGGATTGGAAAAGGAAATCCTTTTACCTTATAAGGAACAGACAAAGCGCGTAAAAGAAGGCGAAGAGGTTTTGGTAGCCCTTTATGTTGATAAGAGTAAGCGTCTTGCTGCAACAATGAACGTTTATGAATATCTGACAAAGGGTGGTCCATATCAAAGGGATGACATGGTGCAGGGAACTGTCTATCAGGTCAGTGATGAGTTTGGTGCTTTTGTTGCAGTGGATAATCAGTATTCTGCTTTGATTCCGAAACGAGAGGCATTTGGAGAAATTAAAGTCGGTGACCATGTACAGGCAAGAATTACGGCTATCAAGCCTGACGGAAAAATGGATTTAAGTGTGCGTGAAAAGGCATATATTCAGATTGAAAAGGATGCACAAAAGATTTTGGCGATTATTGATAGCTTTGATGGTGTTCTTCCTTTTACAGACAGAGCAAATCCTGAAGTGATTAAGCGTGAAACACAGATGAGTAAAAATGAGTTTAAACGAGCTGTGGGAAATCTCTTAAAGCATGGGAAAATTGAAATTAAAGAAAACTGTATTAGAAGAAAATAGCTTAAAAAAGGCTGTCGCATAAGTGCGGCAGCCTTTTGACGTTGTGGTGTCAGATGTAGATGTCTATATTGGCACCGATGTCTGGATTGACAGACAGTTCCATGGCAGAAGCATCCATCATCTGTGTGATGGCGTTAGAAACGACGTCTGCCTGTTCGAAGGACTTTGCAAGCATTGCAGTCCCCACATCAGTCAAAAGGTTTGACTGTGCTAAACCCATAGATAAAGAAGTAATATCCATAAAAATCCTCCTTTCTGGTTAAAAACTGAAAAAAGTACAAAAAAAGCAAACAATGCGTACAATTTTTCAGAACTGTTTGTACATAATAGTATATCGGCAAAGTGACAGTCGGCTTAAAGGATAAAAATTATTATAAAATGCATAAAAAACTTTTATTCAAGTATAGATTTCTTTGTGTAAATATATTAAAATGAAAGCAGAATGCAAAGAAATGGGATATTTACGGAGAAAATGCTTTGTGGATATTGTATAAGTAAGGAGTGTGGCATATGATTTCTAATCAGATTATGCAGAATACCATAGAGGGTATTAAAGCCATTGCACGTGTCGAACTGTTTGTGGCAGATATTGATGGAAAACTGGTAGCGTCAACCAAAAATACAGGAAACAGCTTCGAAAATTCAGTGCTTGAGTTTGCGAAATCACCGGCAGACAGCCAGGAAATTCAGGGATGTCAGTTTTTTAAGATTTATGATGACCAGCAGCTGGAGTACATATTAATTGCAAATGACACCAGTGAGAATGCGTACATGGTAGGAAAAATGGCAGCGTTTCAGCTGCAGAATCTGATGGTCGCTTATAAGGAAAGATTTGATAAGGATAACTTTATCAAAAACCTTTTACTGGATAATCTGTTATTAGTAGATATTTACAGCCGTTCCAAGAAACTTCACATTCAGACTGATGTGAAGCGCTGCGTTTTGATTGTCGAGTCAGCAAATGGCAAGGATGCAAATGTTTTGGAGAAGGTAAGAGAAAGCTTTGGTCAAAATGGCAAGGACTTTGTTACTGCGGTAGATGAAAATAATGTCATTGTAGTTAAAGAGATTTCAGATAATGAAACAAACCGTGACATTGATAAATATGCGAAAGCCATTGAGGAATGCCTGAATAAAGAGGGTATTAAGGATGTGCATGTAGCATATGGTACTAATGTAAAAGAAATTAAGGAAGTCAGCCGCTCATACAAGGAAGCAAAGATGGCTTTGGATGTCGGAAAAATTTTCTTTGCAGAAAGAGATATTATTGCCTATAGTGAGTTAGGAATCGGCCGTCTGATTTATCAGCTGCCAATTCCGCTTTGTAAAATGTTCATCAAAGAGATTTTTGGTGGAAAGAGTCCGGATGATTTTGATGAGGAAACTTTGGTTACGATTAATAAGTTTTTCGAAAACTCTTTAAATGTGTCTGAGACTTCAAGACAGCTGTTTATTCACAGAAATACGCTGGTTTATCGTCTGGATAAGTTACAGAAGAGCACAGGACTTGACTTACGTGTATTTGAGGATGCCATTACCTTTAAGATTGCGTTAATGGTTGTCCGTTATATGAAATATATGGAGTCCTTTGAATATTAATTTTGAGTAATAGGGTGTAAGATAATTAGGAGTGAAGGATTTGAGAGGTACAACAAAGAGACGTGTTGGTTCTACAAAGGATGAGTATGCAATCAGACTGGAAAATGTTTGTAAGGCTTATACTGTGGGAATTCCGGCGTTAGATGATGTTTCTCTGCATGTAAAAAAAGGGGAATTTGTCTTTATTGTCGGTGATAGTGGTTCCGGTAAATCAACACTGATTAAGCTTTTATTGAGAGAATTAGTTCCAACCTCTGGTAAGATTTATGTAAATGGTATGGATCTTGTCAGAATGAAGAGACATAACATACCGAAGTTCCGCAGACGCCTGGGCGTTGTGTTTCAGGATTTCAGGTTGTTGAAAGATAGAAATGTATATGAGAATGTGGCATTTGCACAAAGAATTATTCAGATGCCAAACAGGGAAATTCGAAAGAATGTACCTGCAATTCTTTCGGTTGTTGGGCTTGCCGGCAAATATAAGGCAAAACCAAAACAGCTCTCCGGTGGTGAGCAGCAAAGAGTGGCGCTTGCAAGAGCACTGATTAATAAACCGGATCTATTGTTATGTGATGAGCCTACGGGTAATCTCGATCCGAAAAATTCGTGGGACATCATGAATTTATTAGATAAAATTAACAGCAATGGAACAACTGTACTTGTTGTGACTCATAACCGTGAAATCGTCAATGCGATGCAGAAACGTGTTATTACCATGAAGAAAGGCATCGTGGTCAGCGATGAAGAAGAGGGTGAGTATATCGATGAGGATTAATACATTATTCTATTGTCTTGGTCAGGGCATACGTAATATTTTTAAAAATAAATGGTTCACACTTGCTTCGATTGCAACAATTTCAGCTTGTTTGTTTTTATTTGGTCTGTTCTATTCTATTTTGCAGAACTTCCAATATATGGTTAAAACAGCGCAGGAGGGAGTATCAGTTACTGTTTTCTTTGATGAGGATATCTCCGAAGCACGTGTAGAAGAAATCGGCGAAATGCTGAAAAGACGTGTTGAGGTCAGAGATATTCAGTACGTTTCCGCAGATGAAACGTGGGAAAATTTCAAAGAAGAGTATTTTGGAGATACTGATTATGCAGAGGGCTTTACGGAGAATCCGTTGGCGGACTGTGCACATTATGACATTTATATGAATGATGTTTCCATGCAGTCTACGCTGGTTACTTATTTAGAGGCATTAGATGGTGTCAGCCGCGTTAATCGTTCGGCTGTAACTGCACAAATGCTTTCCGGTGTGAACTCCATCATTGGCTATGTTTCTATTGCTATTATTGTGATTTTGTTCGCTGTTTCCATTTTTTTAATCAGCAATACTGTTACGATTGGTATTTCTGTGAGAAAAGAAGAGATTCAGATTATGAAATATATTGGTGCTACTGATTTTTTTGTCAGAGCTCCTTTCGTTATAGAAGGAATGATTATTGGATTTATCGGGTCACTTCTTCCACTTGCGGCAATTTATTTGCTTTATAATCAGGCAATGCTTTATGTGGCAGAACGTTTTCCATATTTATCACAGCTCATGCAATTTTTGGATGTCAATGTAATTTTTCAGACACTGATACCTGTTTGTATTGGTCTTGGTGTAGGCATTGGCTTCTTGGGAAGTTTTACTACGGTAAGGAAACATTTACGTGTGTAGTAGGGAATGTATTGTTGTAGAGCGGGAGAAAGATATGGATAGCAGAATTTCGCACAAGAAAATACGAAAAGGGTTATCCTTACTTCTGATTATCTGTTGCTTGGTAGTAGGGATGAACCCTTTTCTTAGTCAGGCAGATGAAATATCTGAGTTAAGAGAGAGTATTCAAAAAAAACAGGATGCGATTTCACAGGCGGAGTCTTTGAAAAAGCAGCTGCAATCAGGCATGACTGATGTAAAGAAAGTTATTGCAGGTCTGGAGTCTTCTAAGAAAAATCTGGCAAATTATATTACACAATTGGATGAAACTTTAGAGGCTGCACAGGCAAAAATAGAAGAATATAAACAACTGATTACGCAAAAAGAGGCAGATATCGCAAAGACAGAGGAAGAGCTTACGCTTGCCATCCAGACGGAGGAAAGACAGTACGCTGCCATGAAAAGCAGGATACGTTCCATCTATTTGACAGGTGATACGATGTATCTGGAAATGATGATGTCTGCAAACTCTTTTGGAGATATGCTGAATAAGGCAGATTATATTGAAAAGTTGTCTGCCTATGACCAGAAAATGTTAGAGCTTTATAAGGAAACAAGAGCTTATGTGGAGGCTTGTAAGAAGGAATTAGAGGCGGAGCATGAGGTTTTAGAGGAAGCAAAGGCAGAGGTGGAAGCAGAGGAAACTGCATTAGAAAAGCTGATTGCAGAAAAGGAAGCACAGATTCATGCGTATGAAAGTGATATCAGCAACAGAGAGCAGCTTGTAAAGGAATATGAGGCGGAAATCGCGGCACAGAATGCAGAAATCAAAGCTTTGGAGGATGCGGTTGCGGCAGAAAAAGCAGCACTTGCCAACAAAACCCAAAGAACCTATGATGGTGGTGTTTTTACATGGCCGGCTCCTTCGTATACAAGAGTTTCTGACGATTATGGCAATCGTATTCATCCAATTTTAAAAGTACAGCAGTTTCATAATGGTGTAGATTTGGCAGCTCCTGGTGGTTCGCCTATTCTTGCCGCCTATGATGGAACTGTTGTTGCGGCAGACTATAGCTCTACCATGGGAAATTATGTCATGATTGACCATGGAGATAATTTATATACAATTTATATGCATGCTTCTGCCTTGTATGTTTCAAAAGGTGCGGAAGTTTCAAAAGGGCAGAAAATAGCGGCTGTTGGTAGTACAGGACGTTCTACCGGCAATCATTTGCACTTTAGTGTACGCTTAAACGGCAGCTATGTCAGCCCTTGGAATTATATTTCACAACCATGACAGGATGGATATGACATCAGTGTCACGTGTGATAGGAGGAGTTTATGAACGAACTGGAGCAGGAAAATGAAAAACAACCGGAAGCGGTAAAGGAGCTCACAAGAGAAGAAATGGAAAAGCAGGCACAGGATAGAGAAAGCAAATCCTTTTGGAAAGGCATCACTCTTGGACTGGCCTTTTCGTTAGTGATAGTCTTGATGGCATTTGGAACAGTGAAAATCTATCAGAAGCTGTTTGTCGGGAATACACTGAATATTTCAGGAAATGACAGTTCTGTCGTAAATAGTACATCGATAGAAAAAGTACAGGTATTAGAGGATACGATTTCCCGGTATTTTTGGCAGGATGTTGAGACGAAAGACTTGGAGGATGGAGTATATCGTGGTCTGATTGAAGCTTTGGATGATCCATATTCTGTCTATTATACCCATGAAGAACTGCTGGCTTTACAGGAGGATACAGAGGGTATTTATTATGGTATTGGTGCTTACATTGGTCAGGATAAGGAAACCGGCTATGTAGTAATCAGTAAGGTCATTCCAAATACACCGGCAGAAGAAAGTGGTCTGCATGCAGGAGACTATATTTATATGGTCAATGGAGAAGATATGCAGGGACAGGAAAATTCCTATGTAGTAAGTAAAATCAAAGGAGAAGAGGGCACAACTGTTGAGATTACAGTTATCCGTGATGGTGAGACCGAGCCGATTACCTTTACAGTAGAAAGAAGAAAAATCGAAAGTCCGACTGTCACTTATGAAAGGTATGATAATGGAATTGCCTATATCCAGATTTCCGAGTTTGACCTGGTGACAACAGAACAGTTTGCCAAGGCATATAAGCAGGCACAAAATGAAGGCATGGAAGCACTGATTATTGATTTGAGAAGCAATCTTGGCGGAAATCTTTCTACGGTATGTGATATTGCAAGAATGATTTTGCCGAAGGGACTGATTGTATATACAGAGGATAAATATGGAAAACGTGTAGAATATACCTGTGACGGCAGTAATGAAATCAAAGTACCGCTTGTGGTATTGACGGATGGCTATAGTGCCAGTGCATCTGAGATTTTAGCAGGTGCAGTAAAAGACTACGGCATTGGTACCTTGGTTGGTACAACGACCTTTGGTAAGGGTATTGTGCAAAAGGTCATTAATCTTTCTGATGGTTCTGCAGTGAAACTGACAGTCAGCAACTATTTTACACCAAAAGGCAATAATATTCATAAAATCGGTATTGACCCCGATGTGGAAATTAAGTTTGATGCAGAGCAATATAACACAGAAGGTACGGATAATCAGCTTGAAAAAGCAAAGGAAATCCTTCTTGAGGAATTAAATTAGTATGAAAATCATCGCACACATCGAAACGGATTTCCCGGAAAAGTTTGGTTTACCAAGGCAAAGCGGCCTGATACCGGAGCTTGAGGGAAGGATTGTTTTTGAACCGGATTTTAGAGATAAGGCTGCCCTAAAAGGTCTAGAGGGCTTTAGCCATCTTTGGCTTTTATGGCAGTTTGAGGGTGTAGAGCGAAATGTCTGGTCACCGACAGTCAGACCACCGAGGCTTGGTGGGAATGAACGAGTAGGAGTTTTTGCTACCAGGTCACCTTTTCGCCCCAATCCTATAGGTATGTCCTGTGTGAAATTGGAAAGAATAGAGGATACAAAGGATGTCGGAACAGTACTTGTGGTATCAGGTATTGATTTACGAAATCACACGCCTATTTATGATATCAAGCCTTATCTTGCTTATGTAGACAGCCATCCGGAGGCAGTGGATGGTTTTGCTGCAAAAACAAAGAAATATGCTTTACAGGTCAGTTTTCCTAAGGACTTATTGGAAAAGCTTCCAACAGAGAAACAGCATGCAGCTATCGAGGTATTAAGACAGGATCCGAGGCCTTCTTATCAAAAGGATGCTGAAAGGGTGTATGGCATGCGCTTTGCAGGCTATAATATCCGCTTTCAGGTGAATGGCGAGGAACTGACAGTAGTTGAGGTAGAAAAATAAGAGGAGTACAGAACAAATATTCGAATTTGCTCTGTACTTTTTTTAGTTGCTTTGCTATAATGGGAAAGATGAATGGAGAAAGTGTATTTTAGAAAGGGAGAGCTTTTATGTCGGAATTCAAATTACACTCCGAATATAAACCAACTGGAGACCAGCCACAAGCAATTGAAGCTCTTGTAAAAGGGTTCCAAGAAGGCAATCAATTCCAGACTTTATTAGGAGTTACAGGTTCGGGTAAGACTTTTACCATGGCAAATATTATTCAGGCTTTAAATAAACCTACTTTAGTCATAGCACATAATAAGACACTTGCAGGACAGCTTTACGGAGAGTTTAAAGAATTTTTCCCGGAAAATGCGGTAGAATATTTTGTGTCCTACTATGACTATTATCAGCCGGAGGCATACATTCCACAATCTGATACGTATATTGCAAAGGATTCTGCCATTAATGAAGAAATTGATAAGCTGCGACTTTCTGCAACGGCTTCTTTATCAGAACGAAGAGATGTTGTAGTAGTTGCCAGTGTGTCTTGTATTTAC
>CAMBAN010000035.1 GCA_945864145.1 uncultured Lachnospiraceae bacterium
ACATTACTCTATGAAATTTTCTTTAACCACTCATCTAATGGTCTGTTTCTGATTACTTTAGTATATACTACCTGCTTTTCTTTTTCTACAAAAAATTTTCTTTTTTTCATCAGAACACATTACTATTTTACAGTAAAGGATACTTTACCATTTTTGTAACCTGCAGAAACGACATCTCCACGTTTTACCCTACCCTCCAAAATAGCAGTAGCAAGTTCATCCTCTACTACATTCTGTACGGCACGCTTTAATGGTCTTGCTCCCATCTTCAAATCGGAATGTTCCTTTACTAAATGCTCTTTTAAAGAAGTGGTAAAGGTCAGTTCGATATCCATCTGCTCTTTACATCTCTCGCAAAGATTCTTTGCCAACAAAGAAATAATCTGCTTCATGTCTTTTTCTGTTAATGGATGGAATACCATGATTTCATCAATACGGTTGATAAATTCAGGCTTAAACAAGCGCTTTACTTCCTCCATTACATTAGACTTCATTTTATTATAGTCTGCCTTTTCATCCTTTGCTGTTGCAAAACCAAGGTTCTTTGGCTCAATAATTCTCTGTGCGCCGGCATTTGATGTCATAATCAGAACTGTATTCTTAAAGCTTACCTTTCTACCTTTAGAGTCTGTAATATGTCCATCATCTAATACCTGTAATAAGACATTAAATACATCCGGATGTGCCTTTTCAATTTCATCAAACAGCACTACAGAATATGGATTTCTTCTTACTTTTTCACTTAACTGGCCGCCTTCCTCAAAGCCAACATAGCCTGGAGGTGAACCAATCATTTTAGAAACAGAGTGCGACTCCATATACTCCGACATATCAACTCTGATGAGTGCATTTTCAGAGCCAAACATAGCTTCTGCAAGTGCTTTGGAAAGTTCTGTTTTTCCCACGCCCGTAGGTCCTAAAAACAGGAAAGAACCAATTGGACGGTTTGGATCCTGTAAGCCAACACGACCACGTTTCATAGCTCTTGCCACTGCACTTACAGCCTCTTCCTGTACTACTACTCTCTTATGGAGTACAGACTCCAGCTTCAGAAGTCTTTCACTTTCCTTTTGTGCAAGCTTCTGTAATGGAATTTTTGTCCAATTTGATACTACCTCTGCAATATCGTTTTCAGTTACAACAAGATTCTTTTGTGACTGGCTCTTTACATGCTTTGCCAGTGCCTTATCATATTTTTTGATTAAACTTTCCTGTTTTTGTCTTAATTCAGCAGCCTGCGTAAAGACTTCCATACGGATAGAACGTTCTATCTGTAAATCCATCTTCTTTATCTCTTCTGTCATTTCCTTGAGATTTTCCGGCATATGCATATTTTTTAATCTTACTGCCGCTGCTGCTTCATCAATTAAATCAATTGCCTTATCCGGTAAATTTCTGTCATTAATGTAGCGATCTGAAAGCTTTACTGCTGCCTCCAGTGCTTCCTCTGAGATTGTTACTTTATGATGTTCTTCATATTTATATGCAATACCTTTTAAAATCCGAAGTGCCTCCTCCTGATTTGGTTCTTCCACCATAACAGGTTGAAATCTTCTCTCCAAAGCAGCATCCTTTTCAATATACTTACGATACTCTGCAATGGTTGTTGCACCAATTAGCTGAATCTCTCCTCTGGATAAGGATGGTTTTAAGATATTAGAAGCATCAATGGCACCTTCTGCACCACCTGCACCAATTAATGTATGAATTTCGTCCAGGAAAAGATAGATGTTGCCTGCATCAATTACTTCTTTGATAACTTTTTTGATTCTTTCTTCAAACTCTCCTCTGTATTTAGAGCCTGCAACCATACCTGACAAATCCAGTGTAACAACACGCTTATTTTTTACGGTATCGGGAACCTCCCCGTTTACAATACGTAAGGCAAGTCCTTCTGCAATTGCAGTTTTACCTACACCGGGCTCACCAATCAAACAAGGATTATTTTTCGTTCTTCTGGATAGAATCTGCACCACACGCATGATTTCAGCGTCTCTGCCGACAACCGGGTCTAGCTTTCCTTCCTGAGCCAACTGGGTCAAGTCTCTACTGTACTGATTTAAGGTCGCTGTTGCCCCATCCTTTTTCTTTTTATTTCTACTCTTTGCTAAATCATCCTTATGGGATGCGATATCCTCTCCCATTGCGATTAAGGTATCCATGTATAGTTTCTGAACATTGATACCAATCGTATTCAACAGTCTTAAGCCTACATTCTCGCCTTCTCTGATAAGTGCAAGTAACATATGCTCTGTACCTGTCAATTCATTCTTATACTTTGCTGCAATAGCATGGCTATCCTCCAGTATTCTAGTGGCTCTTGGTGAATAACCATCTCTC
The DNA here is from genome assembly GCA_945864145.1 of uncultured Lachnospiraceae bacterium. Taxonomy (GTDB): domain Bacteria; phylum Bacillota; class Clostridia; order Lachnospirales; family Lachnospiraceae; genus COE1. The sequence continues at coordinate 2,341 of CAMBAN010000035.1, forward strand.
TCCATCACACCAATGCTACCATCCGGAGCAATTAAGTCTTTAATCATGCTGATTAATTGTATTTCATCTACACCATTATCCTTTAGTACCTTGGCTGCCACTCCTGTGCCCTCTTTTACAAGACCAACAAGGATATGCTCACTGCCAATATAACTCTGATGTAAATCTTTTGCACTCTTTGCTGCCAGATGTAAAGCGTTTTTTGCTTTATCTGTGAATTGCTGCATTACTCCCTGCCTCCATACTCTTCATAGTTTTCATAGATTTCATCAATTAGTGCGTGTACCTCTTCTCTAGAGATGTTTTTACATCTGCTTTTCGCAAGTAGTACACCCATTTCTTTCTTTAACTCCTCAACAGCCTTAATCTTGTCAATATCAATTGCAATCACTGCACCCTTTCTGCGGTCTACCTTTACAAAGCCTTCTTGTCTTAGCACTGTATAGGCTTTATTCACTGTATGCATATTGATTCCAATAGTATCTGCCAGTTGACGAACCGAAGGAAGTGCATCTCCCTCCTGATACTGCGACGTGGCTATTCCCATAATAATTTGATTGCTTAATTGTAAATATAAAGCCTCATCACTATTAAAGTCTATTTCTATATACATACCCTACGTCACTTCCTTTCCTTTGGCTGTTATATAAATTGTAGCACACCCATATTATTGAAACAAGTAAAAGAGTTGGCAAAAGCCAACTCTTTTCTAAAATTTTATGTTTTTAAGCTGAATTTTATAAATCAATAAACTCGATGTCGTCCTGGTCATCTTTCTCTAAAAAGTTCTGTGCTCGATAACCTTGCTGTGATTGTGGCTGTCTTACTGTCTTTTTCTGTACCGGTTCTCCCGATGGTCTTCTTCGGGTAGCTTCCGTATTTTGATTTCTGACAGGTCTGTCGTTTTCTCTTTTGCCAGATGCAGCTCCCTCCGGTCTTTGTCCATTACCTGGGCGTCTTACCGGTCTTTGTCCTTCCGGTCTTTGCACTGCCTCTTCCGGTCTTTGTGCACTGTTTGGACGTCTTACCGGTCTTTGTCCTTCCGGTATAGAACGTCTTACCTGTCTTTCCGGCTCCACTCTACGTTCTTCTACCTGCTCTCTTCTCGGAACGGCTTCTTCATAAACAGGAGCATTTTGAGGTCTTCTTGGATTACGAGGTCTCTGGCTGACAGTTTCTTCCTCTTCGGATTCTTCGTCCGCTTCTTCGTCCTCATCCTCATCTTCTTCCTCATCTTCTTCCTCATATTCCTCTGATGTGTATTCTCTTAATCTGATAAACATAAGTCCCACTACCGCTAATAAGATAACGATGATAACTACTAAAATAATAATCGGTGCAACCCCTGATAATAGACTGCCATCGCTTCCTGTTGATACACCATCTACAGCATATGCATATCTTTGATAAGTACCATTGGTTGAATCAAAAACATACCAGCCTTCTTCTCCACTTTGCTTTTGCGCATAGAAGATATAAAAATCACCATTTTTGTAAGCATTGATATCCTGGTCTTCCCATTTTAAGATAATTTGTTCAAATCCAGGCATAATATAGGGTACTTCTGTAACATTCATTAAAATCATTTCAGACGAACTGTTATTTTCTGTTTCAGCCTGTGTTTCTTCCTCTGGCACCGTTTCCTGTTCTGTCTGAGTTTCCGTTTCTGTTGGAGCTTCTGTTTCAGGTTCTTCTGTCACCTCTGAGCCTGTAATTTCTGACACTTCAGTCGTATTTACAGTCCCGAAAGTTACTAAGTCAGAACGTATAAATCCTGTTACCTCTTTGCTGTTGTATGTAAACTTAACCTGATACCATTTCTGTCCGTTTGAAGCAGAAGCTTCTCCTGTAACAGTTAAAGTCATACCCTTATTAGCTGTTGCAACAGCACCATAAGCAGTACCTGCTCCTTTTCTGATATTGACATTATTGGTAATGACAGTAGCTGTCTGCTCTGTAACTGCAGTTACCTGTGTTTCCGGCAAATTTGTTGTTGCAGTAGTCGTTGTTGTTGAAGAACTTGACTTTTGTACCAAATCAGCTCTGATATAGCCCTTTGTAGAAGCATCTACCCAAACCTGATACCATGTTTTTCCATCATTTCCCGTTACTTCACTGATAATGGAAATAGTTTGATTCTTCTTCGCATTACCAATGACCGTTCCGTTTGTATCTGTTGTTGCTCTGATATTACAGCTATCGCCTAATACGATACCCTCCTCATCTGCAAAACAAACCATACTAAAGCTTAAACTCAAAACCATGCAAAAGGCTGCTGTAAGCACACCCCATTTTAACTTATGTACAATATTTTTTCCCATATTTCCTCTTTCTACACCCTTTTTATTCAGGTAATTCTGTCTCTCTCTGCTCTGTCTCATCATACCTACAAATATCTCCCGTTTATGTACCCTAATCAAGCTTCATCGATTGCTTTTCCAATATCATGGCGCATATACTTATTTTCAAAAGAAATCCATTCTGTTGCTGCATAAGCATTCTTTCTGGCCTCTTTTAAATCGGCTCCTTTTGCAGTTACGCCAAGAACTCTTCCTCCATTTGTTACGATTTTTCCATCTACAAGCTTTGTTCCGGCGTGGAAGCAATAATAGCCATCTTTATTCTCAAAGTTTTCTAACCCTTTGATTTCAAAACCCTTTTCATATTTTACCGGATATCCATCTGATGCAAGCACTACGCATACTGCTGCATTATCCTCAAACTGTAAGTCCACCTGGTCTAAAGTTCCGTCGATACAAGCCTCCATAACCTCGATAATATCATTTTTCATACGAGGAAGTACTACCTGTGCCTCCGGATCACCAAAACGTGCATTATACTCTAAAACACGTGGTCCCTTTGGTGTCAGCATCAGACCAAAGAAAATAATTCCTTTAAACTCTCTTCCTTCTGCAGCCATAGCATCTACCGTTGCCTGATAAATATATTTTTTACAGAACTCATCTACCTCTGCTGTGTAGAAGGGACTTGGCGAGAAAGTTCCCATTCCTCCTGTATTCAGACCCTGATCGCCATCCATCGCTCTTTTATGATCCTGTGCGGAGGTCATCGTTTTGATAGTTTTACCATCTACATAAGATAAAACAGAAACCTCTCGACCTGTCATAAATTCTTCTACAACTATTCTGTTTCCGGCTGTACCAAACTGTTTGTCAAGCATAATGGATTTTACGCCTTCCTGTGCTTCTTCTAAGGTATTGCAAATCAAAACACCCTTTCCTAAAGCAAGTCCATCTGCCTTTAATACAATTGGAAAATCTGCCGTTTCCAAATAAGCAAGTGCCTTATCCGGGTCGTCAAAGGTTTCATATGCTGCTGTAGGAATTTGATACTTTTTCATCAAATCCTTTGAAAATGCCTTTGATCCCTCTAAGATAGCCGCATTTTTTCTTGGTCCAAAAGCTCTCAATCCAGCCTTTTCCAATTCATCTATCAGACCACCTACCAACGGGTCGTCCATTCCAACGATTGTTAAATCGATTTCTTTCTCCTTTGCAAATGAAACGATTTTATCAAACTCCATTGCACCGATAGGTACACATTCCGCAATCAAGCCAATACCTGCATTGCCCGGTGCACAATAGATTTTGTCTACTTTTGAACTTTTTGCCACACTTGTAGCAATTGCGTGTTCTCTACCACCGCTTCCTACGATTAATACCTTCATACCTTACTCCAATCTAAGGGAAAGCTTGCGCTTTCCCTTGTGTTATTACTGATTTGCAATCATATCAATTGCCTGTGGCAAAATCTTCCATTCCGCCTGTTCCATTACACGCTGCTGTAATACCTTTGGTGTATCTCCCGGCAATACTTCCACAGCCTTCTGTAAAATAATAGGACCTGTATCCGTTCCTTCATCCACATAATGTACAGTCGCACCTGTGACCTTTACACCTCTTGTAAGAGCTGCCTCATGTACCTTTAGTCCATAATAGCCTGTTCCACAAAAGGACGGGATTAAGGATGGATGAATATTTATAATCTTACCTCTGTATTCTGCTATCATTTTTTCAGGGATAACTACCAAAAAACCTGCAAGCACAATCAAATCCGGATTCTTTTCCTTTACAGCCTGTAAAAGTGCATCATTAAACTGCTCTCTTGTCTCAAAATCTTTGGGAGAAACAGCCACTGCATCAATCTGATGATTTTTAGCTCTTTCTAATGCAAATGCTGATTTATTGTTGCTGATAACCCTGACAATCTCCGCATTTCTAATGGTGCCATTATCTATTGCATCCATAATAGCCTGTAAGTTAGTACCACCGCCTGATACGCAAACACATATCTTTAGCATAATGTTACTCCCTTTTCGCCTGCCTTTACTTCACCAATTACATATGGAGTTTCACCTGCTGCTTTGATTGCTTCCATTGTCTTCTCAACATCACTTGGGTCAACTGCTACTACCATACCGATACCCATGTTAAAGGTATTGTACATCATATGTTCTTCAATATTTCCCTTCTTCTGCATTAATTTAAAAATAGCCGGTACTTCATAGCTGTCCTTTTTAATTACTGCATGCATACCATCCGGAAGCATTCTTGGTACATTTTCATAGAAACCACCACCTGTAATATGGCTACATGCCTTTACACGCACCCCGGCTTCTTTAATATTTTTCATTGTTTTTACATAGATAACTGTTGGTGCAAGAAGTGTTTCACCCAGTGTTTTACCTAATTCATCATAATAAGTATTTAAGCTTTCCTTTGTCATTTCAAATACTTTTCTTACTAAAGAGAAGCCATTACTATGTACACCGCTGGATGCAATACCAATTAAGACATCACCAGCCTTTAAATCTGCTCCTGTAATCATGTCCTTTTCATCTACTACACCTACTGTGAAGCCTGCAAGGTCATAATCATCCTCTGGCATTAAGCCCGGATGCTCTGCTGTTTCACCACCGATTAAAGCAGCACCGGCCTGCTTACAACCCTCTGCAACACCAGCAACGATAGTAGCGATTTTTTCAGGATAATTCTTACCACATGCAATATAATCAAGGAAGAATAATGGCTCACCGCCTGCACATGCTACGTCATTTACACACATTGCTACACAATCAATACCAATGGTATCATGCTTATCCAATAAAAAAGCCAATTTGATTTTTGTTCCAACGCCATCTGTACCTGAAAGAAGCACCGGCTTCTCCATACCCTTGATTGCGTCCATGGAAAATGCACCTGAAAATCCACCAAGTCCACCAAGTACCTCTGGTCTCATGGTTTCCTTTACATGTTTTTTCATTAGCTCCACTGACTTGTATCCTGCTTCAATATCAACGCCTGCGTTCTTGTAATCCATAATATCCTCCATGTGTATCTTTTTATCTATGTTTTAATTTAATTAAAACCTATTTATTCAAATATGCTTTGTATCCAATTTCCTGTAGCTTTGCATCTTTAGCAACTACCTGGTCTTTGAGTTTTGCAGAATATTCCTTTAATCTGCCTAAAAGAGCTTCATCACTTGTTGCCAGGATTTTTGCTGCTAAAAGTCCCGCATTGGCACCACCATTAATTGCAACTGTTGCAACAGGAATGCCAGATGGCATCTGTACGATAGAATACAAAGAATCTCTTCCACCTAATGAAGTAGTATGCATTGGAATACCAATCACAGGCATAGGGAAAATTGCTGCACACATACCTGGTAAATGTGCTGCCATGCCGGCTCCGGCAATAATCACTTTAAATCCTTTACTTTCAGCAGTTTTAGCATATTCGAAGAATACGTCCGGTTCCCTGTGTGCGGAAATGATTGTCATTTCGTAAGAAACACCAAGTTCCTCTAAAATATCTGCTGCCTTTGCCATAATGGGCATATCTGAATCTGAACCCATTACAATTCCTACCTGTGCCATAGATTTCCTCCTAAATCACTATACTAATATCGTTCTTTCCATTTGCAGTATACAGCTATTCTGCCTATCTGTCAAAGGCTTCATTCAGCCCTTCGCAACCTGCTAACACAAATCTTCCATTCTCAATAATCGGGTATGCATTTCCTTCTCTGTCATAGGCAATGATTGATCCAAGCTCATCATATGGAATGGTGATATCTGTGTGACAACCAAAGTAAGCTTTACTTGGATCTGTCTTTCTTAATAAGGAAACAGAATTATCCCTTGCAACGATTTCCTTACCATTTTCATTATATACCTTTACATCTTCACTTCTGGAGTAACAGGTATCGCCTACTGCAAAATGTGGTCCTGTTTTTTCTGCTATCAAAATCGGGAATCTGTTTCCAATATCATATTTCTTTGCTGTCATATAGGCTGTCGTATTGGTACCGATTGCAAACTCCCCAATTGGAAGTGAATCATAATGATATAATACATTAGCCTTGATATAAGCTTGATTTTCTTCCTCTGTTTCAAAATTTGTACAGGTATACTGTTTGATTTTTCCATCTTCAAAGGTCATTTCCAAATTCTGATATTCCAGTTCATTTAGAAATACACGGCTTACATGTAGGATACCATTGGTTCCTTCTAAAACAGGAGACGTAAATACTTCACCCACCGGAATATTTACATCTGCCACACAGTTTTCAAAGCAGGTCTCTTTTTCCGGATTATTTAAAGGAAAAAGCTCTACATGTAAATCAGTTTTATTGCCGTTCATGCCTTTGATTTCTACATATTTTGCTTTATCCAAGGTATCAATAATCGTTGCCTGCATCTTTTCATATGCAAGATAATCTAAGGTATTGATTTTAATAGTCTCATCAAAAATCTCACTGAATTTATCGCCAATCTGTGGTACAGGGAAAGCAATAATGGTAAAGCTTCTCTGTTCTCCATCAATATATTCATAAACAATATCAGTAGAAGCACCCCTGTATTCCGCGGAAAGCTTCTGTTGTTCTTCACTTAAGGTACAAGCTTCTTTCTTAGCTGTTGGTGCAAATGGCACATCTCCAAACTCTTCAATCACTGCTGGTCCTGCATAAAGAGCTGCCATTTCCTTATTCTCCTCATAAGCCTGTCTTAAGACCTCAAGCTTTCTGTTCACAAGTTTCTTATCTAAGAATAGTGCCAAATCATCCTTATGATCATACTCATACTGCTTATTTGGAATGGCTCCGTAATAGCCTAACTTACGTGCACCGCTCTTATAGAAAATACTGTTAGAGGAACGGAAAGCAGTTGGTTTTAAGCCCATAGCCGCAAAATTGGAAATCGCTGCCTTTACCATTCTCTCCATTCCTAAAATGTAACGAACCTCTACTACCTGTTTTTTACTTAAATCCTTATTTCCTTTTACAAAGCCAATGCGATACCCCTCTGAATAAGTATCTGCCATCAGCTTGATTTTTTCGTCCGGCAGAGTATTCATATAGCTTGCAAGCTTCTCTGTATCCTCAGAAACATACTCACCATACTGATACAGATATCTGACATCAGAAAAATCACTTTCCATGACAAGCTTTGTTGCAAAATCATAGGCTGGGTCTAATTGTGTCCACGTTCTCCATGCCGTTTCTGTTTCTGAATAGTCGCTGACAAACCAGTACAAAATATCCTGAATATCTTCTACTGTGGGTTCTGCCCCGTTTTCTTCCTCTGCATATGCAAAAGAATTATACACTTCTACAAATAACTCCATACGAATGACCAGTTCCTCTAACATATCTTCAAAGAGAAATGGAATGGCACTTCTGATTTCTGTATATAAAAAGGATAAAAGTCTACCCATTTCCATGCCTAGTTTTCCACAAGCAACCACAGGATTTGCGTAGCTTTCCTCATACTTTCCACCTAAAATATCCTCATACAAGGCTTTATTCATACTTCTGATTTCATCTAGCGATGCCCGTGTCATAAATCCCTGTTTCAGTTTTTCATAGCTATCCATCAGTAAAACCTGGAATGCGGCTACTCTTTTAAAATAATCCTGATACTTTTCCTTTACCTCCGGTTGTTTTTCTATTTCCTTCAATCTTTCACATACTAATTCATATCTTTCTTCCATAAATGTCATAGGAAAAACCTTACCTTTCTACTACACTTAATGAACCCCACTATATAAAATCGCCCCACACAAAAATACCGCTATTGCATTCAATGTCACACCTAACACAGGAAAAAAACGATAAATATCTTTTTCCGTACAAGAGATGATTCCCAGTACGAGTCCAGCTATTGAAAAAAGGCTGGACAAAAAAAGTACGAGTCCGTATTGTGGCAAAGCAGTACCTTTATTCAAAAAGGATAGATACACTGCCAGACATACTGATACTGTCGATATCAAGCCTAATGAAGTAGACATAATACCTTTATTCGGATTTTTCTTTTTTGTAAATTTATAGCCGATTTTCCAGAACATCTGTTTTCTCCTTACTTTTGCACCAAAACAGGGCTGTCTAAAGATAGACAGCCCCTACATTTAAAATAGAACCTTTGATTTTGCCGACAATAATTTAGAGCCACTAACAATCAAGAGAATGCCTCCTGCAAGACCAACTACAATAGAAATAACTCCTACCACGATAGAAAGTGCACCAGAGCCAGCCATTGTTTTATAAATTTTTTCTTCCATGCTTCTACCTCTTTCTATTTTGTCACTGTAAAAAGCTATTTTGCTCCATACTGCGCATAGTAAGCATCAATCGCTTCTTTCATTTTATCATCAATCAATACTTTACCATGATATGGCTTATTATACAAGTATTCTACAACCTCTTCCATTGTAACAATAGCACCTGTCTCAATACCATAGACCTCTCTGATTTCAGCAAGTGCATTCTGCTGTGTCTTTCCTCTTTCCTGTCTGTTTAAGCTGACCATCAAGCCAACTACATCTACATTAGCCTGTGCCTGTAAGATAGGGAAGGTTTCCTCAATAGATTTACCTGAAGTAGTAACATCTTCAATAATGACTACTTTGTCGCCATCATTCAAATCGCTACCAAGTAAAATACCTACATCTCCATGGTCCTTAATTTCTTTTCTGTTTGAGCAGTACTTAATATCTCTTCCGTATAACTCACTAAATGCCATAGTAGTTGCAACAGCAAGTGGAATACCCTTATAGGCCGGTCCAAAAAGAACATCAAAATCAGTTCCATAATTATCATGGATTGCCTGAGCATAAAACTGTCCCAGTCTTCTAAGCTGTGAACCTGTTACATATGCGCCTGCATTCATAAAAAATGGAGATTTTCTGCCACTCTTTAATGTAAACTCACCAAATTTTAAAACATTGCTGTCTACCATGAACTCAATAAACTCTTTTTTATACTGTTCCATACTCGTACCTGTGCCTTTCTTTCTCTAAATTATCTGTTTTTCAGTGCCTGGTCAATATCTGCTATCATATCTACAACTGCCTGTCTGGAAGCATCTGCAAAATGCTCTGCACCAAACTTTGCATACTTCTCATTCTGATATGCTGCAATAATGCCTCTTGAAGAATTTACGATAGCACCCAGTCCATCCTCATTAAAGAAGTGAACCAAATCCTTGCCCTGTCCACCCTGTGCACCGTAGCCCGGAACCAGAATAAAGGATTTCGGCATTACCTTACGCAATACCTTACCCATTTCAGGATAAGTAGCACCTACAACAGCACCTACATAGCTATAAGAATCGCCCATGAGCTGTTCGCCCCATTCTGCAACCTTTTCACCTACATGCTCATATAATGGTCTGCCATCAATCAATCTGTCCTGAAACTCGCCGCTGCTTGGATTAGAAGTTTTTACCAAAATAAATATACCCTTCTTTTCTTCCTTGCATACATCAATAAATGGCTGCACACCATCTGTTCCAAGATAAGGATTTACTGTAACAAAATCCTCATTGAAGCCCTGACACATAGTGTTTCCCACCTGTACTTTACCTACATGCGCTGTTGCATAGGCTGCGGAAGTAGAACCGATATCTCCTCTTTTGATATCTCCGATAACAACTAAATCCTTTTCATGACAGTAGTCTACTGTTTTCTGAAAAGCAACAAGTCCCGGAATGCCAAACTGTTCATACATTGCGATTTGTGGCTTTACAGCAGGAATCAAATCATAAGTCTTATCGATGATTTCCTTATTGTACATCCAGATTGCCTCTGCTGCGCCTTCAAGAGTTTCACCTTTCGCTTCAAAAGCAGCCTTTTTAATGTGTTCCGGCACGAACTTCATCATTGGGTCTAAACCGACAACAATGGGAGCTCCTGTCTTTTTAATCTTATCAACAAGTTTGTTTATCATTTGATTTTACTCCTATCTGTTTTTTCTATGTTATTTATAGCACAGTCCGACTGTTTCTTCAACTTGTTATCGCATCGCATTCACATATTTTATAATATTGGACACATTAACAAATTTTTTGGGCTTACTATCAGTATCTATTACCAATGTCGGTGCCTGCATAATACCATACTTAACGACCAAATCTTCATTTTCTTCTGCGTCGACAACATGATAGTCCACATCCTTCAGATATTCCTTTGCCAGTTTACAGTTTGGACAGGTCTTTGTCGTAAAAAGATAAATCTGACCTTTTTCCTTTGCTCTTTCCATTTTCAAAGATCGCTGTGCTGCCTGCATACTACTGTCACGCTTTGTATTTTCCAGTTTTTCCTTATGAGAAACATAGTTCATATTTCCCACCTGATACTCTGTCCTGTTAGCAAATTCCTGCAGTTTTCCATCGTTCCAGTTCTGCACCGGTCTGTAATAGCCGGTAATACGGCTATATACCTCTGTTACCTTACCACACTTTGGACAAACCTTCTGCTCTCCTGCTAAATAACCATGCTCTTTACAGATAGAATAGGTCGGTGACAAGGTATAATATGGAAGTTTGTAATTTTCAGCAATTGTTCTGACCAAATTAGCAGCTGCTTTCCAATCCGGTAGTTTTTCTCCCAAAAAGGCATGGAATACAGTACCTGATGTATATAAAGTCTGAAGCTCGTCCTGAATATCAAGTGCATCAAAAATATCTACGGTATAATCAACAGGCAAATGAGAGGAGTTCGTATAATATGGAGTATCTCCCTCATGACCTGCTGTTATGATATCCGGCCATTTCTTTTTATCATGCTTTGCCAAACGATAGGTTGTGCTTTCTGCCGGTGTAGCCTCCAAATTATAAAGGTCACCATACTGTTCCTGGTAATCAGACAATCTTTCACGCATATGATTTAAGACATCCTTTGTGAACTTCTGTACCTTTTCAGAAGACATATCTGCGCGAAGCCATTTTGCATTTAAACCAACTTCATTCATGCCAATCAGACCGATGGTAGAGAAATGATTAGAAAAGCTTCCCAAATATCTCTTTGTATATGGATATAAGCCTTCCTCTAACAGTTTGGAAATCACATCTCTCTTAATCTTTAAAGATCTTGCTGCAATATCCATCAATCTGTCTAAACGACTGTAAAAGTCTGCTTCATCTGTTGCAAGGTAAGCAATTCTAGGCATATTGATTGTCACAACACCAACGCTTCCTGTGCTTTCTCCAGAGCCAAAGAAACCACCTGTTTTCTTGCGAAGCTCTCTTAAATCCAGTCTCAAACGACAGCACATACTTCTGACATCTGACGGTTGCATATCTGAATTAATATAGTTTGAAAAATATGGTGTACCATATTTTGCTGTCATCTCAAATAAAAGTCTGTTATTCTCCGTATCTGACCAGTCAAAATCTTTCGTAATAGAATAAGTAGGAATCGGATACTGAAAACCTCTTCCGTTGGCATCACCTTCAATCATGGTCTCGATAAATGCTTTATTTACCATATCCATTTCTGCCTTACAATCCTTATAGCAGAAATCCATTTCCTTACCACCTACAATCGCAGGAAGCTCTGCCAAATCATCCGGTACTGTCCAATCTAAAGTAATATTGCTGAAAGGCGCCTGTGTACCCCAGCGGCTTGGTGTATTTACCCCATAAATAAACGCCTCAATACACTTTTTTACCTCTGCATAGCTTAGGTTGTCCACTTTAACAAATGGTGCGAGATACGTATCAAAAGAAGAAAATGCCTGTGCACCTGCCCATTCGTTCTGCATGATACCTAAGAAATTGACCATCTGGTTGCATAATACTGACAAATGTCTTGCAGGCGCTGATGTAATTTTTCCGGTAATACCGCCTAATCCCTCTTTGATAAGCTGTTTTAAAGACCAACCTGCACAATAGCCTGTCAGCATAGATAAATCATGAATATGGATATCTGCATTTTTATGTGCTGCAGCAATTTCCTCATCATAGATTTCTGATAACCAGTAATTGGCAGTCACTGCACCTGAATTAGACAAAATCAGTCCACCAACGGAATACGTAACCGTAGAATTTTCCTTTACACGCCAGTCTTCTACCTTAACATAGCTGTTTACTACCTCTTTATAATCAAGGATTGTTGATTTCATATTACGCATTTTTTCACGCTGCTTGCGATACAAAATAAATGCTTTGGCAGCTTCCGCATAGCCTGCCTGTTCTAATACGACCTCAACACTGTCCTGAATGTCCTCAACCTGTATTTCCCCTTCTTTAATCTTAGGCTGCATAACAGCAGTTACTCTAAGTGTCAGTAAATCAATAATATCCTGACTGTAATTCACTCCTGTTGCATCAAATGCCTTCACAATTGCCCCACTGATTTTTCCCATTTCAAATTCAGCAGAACTTCCATCCCTCTTTACTACTTGAAACATGTAACTATACTCCTTCCTTTGCTGCCTTACAGGCAACATAATCCCCATTTACATAAATTTTACCAAACCCTCACTCACAAGTCAATCGAACATACAAAATATCATATGTATTTTAATTCCCATATACAAGATGTTGTGTTTTATCTTGTCTGTAAAAATTGGCTTTCACGTATTGCTGTTTCATCATTTGGATAAATTGACAGATATTCACTCATCAAACTCTTTGCCGTTTCGAAATTTCCCAAATATTCATTCGCAATAATACGATGAAAAAGCAAATTCTGAATATAGGCAGACTCTCCCATATCAACACCTGCCTGAAAAGCATCTAAAGCATCTGTATAATTTCCCTGCTCCATCAGACAAATACCCAGACTGTCATAAATAGCGGCATCCGGTGCGTTGGAATCCAAATAAGTCTGATAAACCACCGTTGCGTAATCCAGTGTTCCCAGCTTTTCATAAGTTTTTCCCAAAATCAGGGAAACCTCTGCATCTCCCAGATTCAATGCGCCATCCAGGTAAGTCCTTGCATTCGCATAATCCTCCAAATAGTAATAAAGCATACCCTTTTGAGAGCTTTGCAAGGTTTTCTCATGACTTTCCATATAAGTCTGCAAATAAGCCTGTCCCTCCTGCTTAAATCCTGCCTGTTCCATTTCCAGATAAGCATCAATCAGCAAATCTACCGGACTTTCCGTAAGTGAAAATGCTTTCTCAAAATCAAGTAATGCCGTGTCAAAATAGCCTTCCTGTAAATAGGTACAGCCTCTTAAATAGTAGGCATCCAATTCCTTATTGGAAAGTCCAATCATTGCAGAATATATTTTTTCCGCTTCTTCATAATTCTCTAATTTATAATAGGCAGATGCCAAATAGTAATTGGTATCATACTCTAATGCACTGACCTTACCATCTGCATACTCAAAGGACTTCAAAAAGCTGTCTATCGCTTCTTCATATTGATATAATCCCATATAAGCGATACCTTGTCCTCGATACAAAAGCTCTTCATCCTCATGATAAACCATTGCTGCCTCAAAACACTCTAAAGCACCGGAATAATCGCTTTCCGAAATGAGTGTCATGCCTTGCTCTATGTTTTCATTATTTTTGCTTCCACAGCCCGTCAAAAGACCGACAGCCAGCAAAAATATTCCTATCCCCCTGGTACTTTTTCCTTTTATCACAGTTGCGCTCCTTTACATAATATATATCGCTATTATAACAGAAAGAGGACTATGAGAAAAGCACCCAGCACTTTTTTCACAGCCCTACTTGAAAACAAATTATAAAACTTTAGATAAAAATTCCTTCAGTCTTTGGCTCTCCGGTGCCCCAAAGATTTCCTGTGGTGTACCTTCTTCTGCAATAACTCCTTCGTTAATGAACATGACACGGTTTGCGACCTCTCTGGCAAACCCCATCTCATGAGTGACTACCACCATAGTCATGCCATCCTGTGCCAATTCTTTCATAAGCTGTAATACTTCTCCTACCATTTCAGGGTCAAGTGCTGAGGTTGGCTCATCAAACAGGATAATATCAGGATTCATGGCAAGAGAACGGATAATCGCAATACGTTGCTTCTGTCCCCCGGAAAGCTGTGAAGGATATGCATCTGCCTTATCTGCAAGACCTATTCTTGCAAGCAGTTCCTCTGCTTTTTTTTCAGCTTCCTCCTGTGTCATAAGCTTCAATTTCACCGGTGCAAGCATAATATTCTGGCGAATGGTCATGTTAGGGAACAGGTTAAACTGCTGAAATACCATACCTATTTTTTCACGTACATGGTTGATATCTACTTTTTTATCTGTTAAATCTGTTCCTTCAAATAAAATCTGTCCTTTTGTTGGAACTTCTAAAAGATTTAAAGAACGTAAAAAAGTGGATTTGCCACAGCCGGACGGTCCGATAACTGCTATTACATCACCTTTTTTGACTGTTGTTGTGATTCCCTTTAGCACTTCCTGCTTTTCATAAGTTTTATGAAGATTTTTCACTTCCAAAATTATGTTATCGTTCATTATTTCTTAACTTCCTTTCCAGCTTACTTACTGCAAAGCTTAACAACATTACAAGGATAAGATAAATCAGTGCAACAGCAATTAACGGTAAAAATGCTTCATACGTATTGCTTCTGATAATATCCCCGCCCTTTGTCAAATCCATCAATCCAATATATCCACTAATAGATGTTTCTTTTAACAAGCTGATAAATTCATTCAATAATGCCGGTAAAATATTTTTTACTGCCTGTGGGATAATAATGCACTGCATCGTCTGACGATAATTCAATCCCAGGCTTCTTCCTGCTTCAAACTGTCCAATATCTACTGACATAATGCCGGAGCGGACAATTTCTGCCACATATGCTGCAGAGTTCAAACCAAAAGCAATCGCAGCCACCAGAATTTTATTTGTCACTGATGACAAAATCACATAATAAATAATCAAAAGCTGAATCATGACCGGTGTACCACGCATAATCGTCAGATACACCTTGCAAATAGCATTTAGTATAGTCAATCCGCCATTTCTATCATGACTTGTTCTTACAATCGCAATCAGGAAACCGAAAATAATACCTATCGTAACTGCGAAAACAGTAATCATCAAAGTATTTCCCAAGCCCTTTAAAATATATTGATAGCGATTATCCTTCACAAAGTTATCATACAATTTTTCTGCAAAGCCTGCCGTTGCAAAGCTGCTGTCCTCACGTACAATAATCACCTGTTTTGAGGTTGTATAGGTATTGGAAAAATTGACACTTTTCTTACGTTCTTCGGTTACAGTAAAGCCTGCAGCTCCTACATTCACTTTTCCTGATGTCACTGCTGCAATAATAGAATCAAAAGCCATATCCTCAATTTGCAGCTCCATACCAAGCTCATCGCTGATAGCTCTCATAATGTCTATATCAATGCCGGTAATATCATTATTCTGATGAAACTCATAAGGTGGAAATTCTGCATTTGTTCCCACGATTAAGATACCATTGCTTCGTTCTACCTCTTTTGACAGGTATGGATACTTTCCTACCTCATCCTCAGAGCCAATGTAATTTTTTACAATAGTGTCTACCGTACCATCTTCCTGTAGTTTCACCAATGCCGTATTCACCTGTTCTAAAAGCTCTGTATTTTCCTTTGCGACAATAAAAGCATATTCTTCAAAAGTAAATTCTTCCTCAACGATACGAAGATTACTGTTTTGCTTTACATATTGAATGGCCGGCTGCTCGTCTATAACCACGCAGTCAATTTTCCCAAGCTTTAATGCCTGAATCGCATCTGCTCCTTTATTATAACGCTCTATTTTTGTGCCTGCTTCATCGCCTTCATAATCGGATACATAAATATCTCCTGTTGTACCTATCTGTACACCAATTCTGGCGCCTTCCAAATCATCTGCACATGTAATCTGTTTTGTCTGTGTGTTTTCCTGTTTTGCACACCCTGCTATTCCCATCATGGAAGCAGTCATGAAAACAACGGCAAAAAAAACGGGTACCCATTTTTTCATTGTCTTTATCCCATACCTTTCTATTCTATGTATTCATACTTAATGGAGTATAACACAAAAAGAGACTACCTAGTAGTCTCTAATTTATTTAAAGCTCTTGTTGATTCTCCTTCTACTAAAGAAGCTTCAAAAGTCATATGCTGATGATCCTTCTTACCTGAAATAATATCAAATAGAAGTTTTATCGTTGCCTTTGCAATTTCTTCCACCGGCTGTTTTACCGTTGTCAGTCTTGGATTTACGTAGTTTGCCATTTCAATACCATCATAACCCACTACGGAAACATCCTGCGGCACTTTCATACCTTCATCAAGAAGTGCACGCATGGCTCCAATTGCCAAAGTATCGGATACGGCAAACAATGCCGTGAACGGCTCTTTTGATTCTATCAGTTTTTTCGTCGTCAAATAACCATTTTCCAATGAAAAGTGACTGATATCTTCTCTTGTATTGCAAATCAATTCATTTCTTATCGTAATATGATTCGCACGCAGCGCATCCTTATATCCATCAAGTCGCAGTTTACCAATGCTCTCTCCTTCTGCCTCTGCAACGAGAATCGCAATTTCTTTATGTCCCTGCTGCACAAGATAGTCAATCAGTTTAGCACTTTCACGTCTATCATCTACACCAATGTTGGAGTACTGGCTTCTACTGATATTTTCCGGGACAGAACCTGCCGTACTGAAAACAAAGGGAACCGTAAGTTTTTGCAACTTCTCATCCGAGTGTGAAAAAAGACCTCCCAGAAAGATAATTCCTCGAAGTCTTTTTTCCTTTACTACCTTTAAAGCAACATCAACCTCATCCTCGTCAGACTCAATATGAGAAAGTTCCATAGAATAATGTTTCTTTTTACATTCTTCTTCAATCACCTTAATCATGCTGGTAAAAAACGGGTTTGAAATACCCTTTACCAATACTGCAATCGCCTTTGCGTCTACTCTTTTGAGGTTTCTTGCGCTGTTATTCGGAACATATCCATATTCCTTTATGGTGTTCATTATTTTTTCTTTCGTTTCCA
Source organism: uncultured Lachnospiraceae bacterium (assembly GCA_945864145.1). Classification (GTDB taxonomy): domain Bacteria; phylum Bacillota; class Clostridia; order Lachnospirales; family Lachnospiraceae; genus COE1. The sequence continues at coordinate 19,604 of CAMBAN010000035.1, forward strand.
GGTTAATATCCGGATGGTTATTAATTGCCCTGGAAACGGTACTGACTCCTACACCACATATTCTTGCTATATCTTTTATTGTTGGTTCAAACACGTATTTCACCTCTACATCTACTCAGATTTACTCTACAACACGTGCCGCCAAATGTAAATATAGAATTTATGATTACTTTTTCTTAGCAACGCGTTTTCTGCCATATATGTGTGCCAATTCATCCATATGCGCTGCAAGCTCTTTCGTACATGCATCTGCAGACAATCTCCACTTCCAGTTATCTCCCAAAGTGGAAGGTGTATTGATTCTTGCCTCACTTCCAAGCTCCAGGTAATCCTGAATCGGAATAATTGCCGTATCGGCTACACTTGCAAGTGCCATACGAACTAAACTTTTGCAAATATCCTCTTTGCGCTTCACACCTATATATTTCTTTGCAAATGCCAAATCCTTTCTGCTCATCGCAGGAATCCAGCCATTTACCGTATCATTATCATGTGTACCTGTATAAACGACACAATTTGTCGGATAATTATGAGGCAGATAATCGCTTTCTTCTCTAGAGTCAAAGGCAAACTGTAAAATTTTCATGCCAGGGTATCCTGTCTTTTTCACAAGCTTTAATACACTTGGAGTTAAGAATCCTAAGTCCTCTGCTATAACAGGTCTGTTTCCTAATGCTTTTTTCATAGCTTCAAATAAAGCATAGCCTGGTCCCTTTTCCCATCTTCCGAACTCTGCTGTTTCATCTCCGTATGGAATTGCCCAATACTCATCAAAACCTCTGAAATGGTCAATTCTTACTACATCATACAAAGCAAAACAATGAGCCATTCTTCTAATCCACCATGCAAAGCCTGTTTTCTCATGATAATCCCATTTATACAGTGGATTACCCCAAAGCTGACCTGTTGCTGAAAAAGCATCCGGTGGACAACCTGCTACTGCAACAGGAACATTTTCCTCATCTAACTGGAAAAGCTCCGGATTTGCCCATGCATCTGCTCCATCAAAAGCAACATAAATTGGAATATCACCAACAATTTGAATACCCTTTTTATTGGCATATGCCTTTAAAGCATACCATTGTGTAAAGAATAAATACTGCTGATAGCAATAGAAATCTACTTCCTTCTTTAACTTCTTTTCATAGTTCTCCATTGCCTGTGGTTTTCGAAGTCTGATATCCTCATCCCAGGTAATCCATGCACTACCACCAAGACTGTCCTTGATAGCCATATATAACGCATAGTCCTTTAACCAATCTTTCTGCTCTTCCACAAATTTTTGGAAGTCTTCATCCTTTTCCATGTCTGATCTTTCAAATGCCTTCTTCAAAAGTTTAAATCTTGAAAAATAGATTTTCTCATAATCTACATAGTTTGGATTGGTTCCATAGTCAGCAGATTCACATTCTTCTTCTGTTAAAAGTCCCTGTGCAATTAAAGCCTCCAAATCAATATAATAAGGATTTCCTGCAAAGGTAGAAAAAGACTGATAAGGAGAATCTCCATATCCTGTCGGACCTAACGGTAAAATCTGCCAAAGAGACTGTCCTGCTTCTGCCAGAAAGTCAACAAACGCATACGCCTCCTTAGAAAAACCTCCTATACCAAATCTGCTTGGGATACTGGATATCGGCATCAATACACCACATCTTCTCATAAATTTCCTCCTAAATATGTTTTTAGCCTTTTACAGCTCCGGCAACAACGCCTTCAATAATATATTTCTGACAAGCTGTATAAAAAATAATGATTGGAATGATTGCAAGTACAATCATTGCCATCATGGCACCCATATCAATAGAACCATAGCCACCCTTCAAATACTGAATTGCAATAGGGATGGTCTTATACTTTTTAATATCAAGTACTAAGTATGGAAGTAAATAGTCATTCCATACCCACATGGCTTCCAAAATTGCTACTGAAATCGCAGTTGGTTTCATAACCGGAAATACAATACTGAAATAAGTCTGTACCGGTGTACAACCATCAATCATGGCTGATTCTTCGATTTCAAGCGGAATCGACTTCACAAAACCGCAAAACATAAATACGGCAAGTCCCGCACCAAAGCCTAAATATACAATCACAATACCAATTGGATTTCCTAAATGAAGCATATCAGCTATTTTGGATAAAGTAAACATTACCATTTGGAATGGTACAATCATCGAAAAAGCAAATAAGTAATACATGGTTGCTGTTATTTTCGTTTTTACACGTGTAATATACCATGCACACATAGAAGTGCAAAGAATGATTACTGCCACAGAACATACTGTAATAAATAATGTATATCCAAAAGCCTGTAAAAATCCTATTTTTTCAATACCATTGATATAATTTTCCAAACCAACAAAGGATTTTGCATCCGGTAAAGCAAATGGTCTGTTACTGATAAAAATCTTCTTCTTGAAAGAATTTATAAATACAATGATAATCGGCATCACATAAATCACTGATAAAACTGCAAAAAACAAAGTTAATGCCCATCCATGTTTTGCTTTTCTTACACTCGTCATTATGCCTGCACCTCCTTCTTTGTTGTCAGTTTCAACTGCACAATAGCAATCAAAGCTACCAACAGGAAAAAGATAACAGCCTTTGCCTGACCTACACCTTCCCAACCATTTCTTGTATAGAAGGTATTATAAATATTCAAAGCAAGCATTTCTGATTTGTTGGAAGGCTCACCTGCTGTCAAAGCAAGGTTCTGATCGTATAACTTAAAGGAATTGGTCAGAGTCAGGAAAGTACAAATAGTGATAGAAGGCATAACCATTGGTAATGTTACATGTCTTAAAAGCTGTCTGTTATTTGCACCGTCAATCTTTGCAGCCTCAATCAATTCACCCGGAATATTTTGAATACCTGCAATATAAATAATCATCATATAACCAATCTGCTGCCAGTTCATCAAAATAATCAAACCCCAAAAACCGTATGCAGAGTTAAAGGTCAATGTTCTATCAAATTGTAACAGAAAACCGTTAAAAATTAACTGCCATATATAACCTAAAATAATACCACCGATTAAATTCGGCATAAAGAAAACGGTTCTGAATATATTCGTTCCTTTAATTCCCTTTGTCAAAAGCATGGCTACCGTAAATGCCAATGCATTGATTGTAATAACTGATACGACAGTAAATAATGCTGTGTACCAAAGCGCATGCACAAAAGTCGCATCGCCCCAAATTCTAATATAATTTTTAAAACCAACGAATTTTGCATCCGTTACTGTTGTAAACTCACAAAAAGATAAATAAACACCCAATATAAATGGAATAATAAATCCAATAGTAAATGCTACAAATGTAGGCAGTGCAAATATCGGAAAATATTTTTTTATTGCTTTCTCCATATAATCGTACCTTTCTTTGCCTGAAAAGAATGAATCCCTTAAATATGACAGAAAGCACACCAGGTGGACTTTCTGTCATCATGAACAAGGAGTGGGTGGGCAGATACTATACCTCCCCACCCAAATGATGTCCTGCTTATCAGTCAATACTTAGTTATTTGATGCTGCGTACTCAGTTGCCCATCCATCTACGAAAGCTGTTTCTACTGCTGCCCAATCGCCTGTTCCCTGTGCATACTCAAGTAATGCGCTACCAACACCGTTTTTCCAGTTTTCTGAAGGCATAGTTGTAAAGGTCCATGCTACAGAAGTCTTTCCATTGGAAACATAATCATTTGCAATGTTGATTAATGGGTTAGAAGCTGGATAGCTGTCAAATGCCTTGAATGGACAAACAAATCCCATTTCTGATGAAAGTGCTGTACAGCCTTCCTCGCTTGTTACTGCCCAGTTAATGAAATCAAGTGTTGCCTGAATGTCTTCTTCTGAAGCATTCTTATTTACACACCAGTAGTTCTCACTACCTGTACAAAGTCCCTGATTTTCCTCACCTTCTGCACCGATGTAAATTGGAAGCATACCTAATGATTCATCAGCCATACCGTTGCTGCTCAAATCGCCATATGCCCAAGTACCATTCTGGTAGAATACTGCTTCACCAAGTGCGAACTCAGCAACGGAATCTTCTCCTGTCTTGCTTGATAATACAGTTGGTGCGCAAGTTGCATCTGTGATATATAAATCCCAGATTGCTTTGTAGTTATCAAGATATGTACCTTTGATTGCATCTGTAGAGCCAATGCCATCAGCCTGGTATTCATAGTAAATTGGAAGATTTGCCAAGTGTGTTTTAAATCTCCAATCTGAGCTGGAATCCATACCTGCTGATGTGAAAGCACCCTTTACACCAAGGTCATCTTTATTTTCCTGAATGCTGTCTGCTACTGCCTTCAATGTATCGAAGTTATTAATTTCTTCAACACTCTTTACTACAGCATAATCTTTTGTGAAATAGTCATTTAAGATATCAACGTTATAAATGATACCATATGTCTCAACAACGTATGCGATACCCTTTACTTCATCGCCTTCTTTTAATACGAAGTCATCACTCTTTACCTGTGAGTAAATATCAGAACCTGACAAATCATAGCAATAGTCTTTCCATGTTGCAAGACCAACAGGACCATTTACCTGGAATAAAGTAGGTGCATCAGTTTTAGCGATTTCTGATTTTAATGTAGATTCATAGGTACCGGAAGCAGCTGTCTGTACATCTACCTGTACCCCTGTTTCTTCTGTATATTTTGCTGCAAGTTTTTCCCAGGCTTCAGCCTGCTCTGGTTTAAAGTTCAAGTAATAAACCTTACCTGTTGCAGCTGCAGTATCTTCTGTCTTTGTTTCTGCTTCAGTAACAGCTGTTTCTGTCTTTGCAGCACTTTCAGTCTGTGTTGTCTCTGTTGTAGTTGTTGCTGTCTCAGTGCTTCCACATCCTGTCATCATGCCAACTGACATAGCAGCTACAAGTGATACACTTAAAAGCTTACCTAATACCTTTTTCTTCATAATAAATATACCTCTCTTCTTAAATATATTAATAAGTACCCCTGTAATCTTTTATGGAACCGTTATCGGTATCGGTTTCGGTAACGTTTCCGATTACATGTATAAATATAGCATTGTGCTGTACATTTTACAATACCCTTTTTACATATTTGGCAATATTAAACTATTTGCCTTTTCCTTTTTGTAGCAATTGCACAACATTGACTTCTTTTCAAAAAGAGTTTACCATATAGTTTATAAATATTTTAGTCAAAGTGAGGTTATTATGGATTCATCCCTATTTCACAGCAATCTGGTATCCACCAGTCGTATTTTATATACCCCCTCAACCTTCGCAAAAGCAAATTTGATTTCTCTGCAAGAAGTTGGATTTTTACAAGCACAAAAAGCACATACCAGCAAGCGCGAAAATCTAAGCTCTTACTTATTTTTTATTGTTCTTTCCGGTGAAGGCTCTTTAGAATACAGCAACACAACCTATCATTTAAAGCAGGGAGACTGTGTTTTTATTGACTGCAGAAAGTCCTACTCCCACCACACCTCACAGAATCTGTGGCAGCTTCGCTGGGTACATTTTTATGGTCCTAATATGACGCAAATCTATGATAAATATGTAGAGCGTGGTGGTGCCCCCTGTTTCCATCCGGAAAATCTCTTAGAATATGATAACCTTTTACAGCAGATTTATCAGGTAGCCGATTCCGATACTTACGTTCGTGACATGATGATTTATGAAAAGCTGATTTCCCTTTTGACTCTTCTTATG
>CAMBAN010000036.1 GCA_945864145.1 uncultured Lachnospiraceae bacterium
AAAATAAAAAGGATACTGAATCACTTCAATACCCTTTTATGGTAAAATTTCATTAGCACATGAAAACTTTGACCACAACTTATTTTAGACCAAAACAAGGCGTTTTGCCAATGTTTATTTCAGATTCTCTTGATATTTGTGATCCGGTTTTGACATTTGACGAATTCATGGAGGGAATTGACTTAGCTAAGTATCTGGATAAATTACCGGTTCATAAGACTGGAAGACTCAGATATAATCCCGTCAACATGCTCAAAACTGTGCTTTTTGGATTCATGACCAAAGGATATATGTCACTAAGAGAACTGGAAGAAAACTGCAGGATCAATATCAGATTTATGTATCTGATGGATAATGAAAGACCAACTTACAGAACATTCTCCTATTTTATCAATGATGTTTTAGGCGAATGTATGGAAGATATCTTTGCCGATATCAATAAAAAGATTTTTGAAGTTGAAGGTGTCGATCTGAACCACCTTTATATAGATGGCTCAAAATTTGAAGCCAACGCAAACAAATACAGCTGGGTATGGAAAAAAGCAACGGAAAAGAGCAGATATCGACTGTTTGATAAGATAACGGTTCTTTTTACAGAAATGAATGAAACTCTTTTATGGTCAGGATTACATATCGAGACCAATACTGAATACATCCCTGAACAACTTGCAGCAATAGCAGAAAGATACCGAGAAGTATGGAAACTTGATCAGAAAACATTTGTATATGGAAAAGGTCATAGAAAATCAGTACAGCAAAGACAGTATGAGAAACTGCTGGAATATAAGGAAAAACTGGAAGAATACGTAGAGAAGATGGATATTTGCGGAGAGAATCGAAACAGTTACCCCAAGACAGGAAGAAGTCTATGCATGTGAAGACTGTAATGGCTGCCCACATGCTGAAAAAGATAAGACTCCAGAAAACGGCATAGTAAGAAAATGCTAAATTTTGTGGGGAGGGGGAATTGTACCCATTTTTCAATCAATTCCAAATTTTTAGGTAAAAGGAAGGGGCGTGAAAAAATGATTTCTCATTTTTTCACAGCCCCTTTTGTTCTAAAATCTAAATTGCTTTTTCCTCTTCTAGTGTCATTTCTTCTAAGATTTCTTCCATATATTTCATGAATAACTGACAGTGCTCCGGTTTACCCACAGAAACACGATTTGCACCAGCCTGTGCGCTAATCATAATTCCTCTTTCCATCATCTTCATGCTGACTGTTTCCGGGTCAACGTGTGGATGGAAAAAGATAAAGTTTGTCTGAGAAGGATAAACCTTGCAACCAAGCTTCTCCAAGCCTTCACTTAAATACTGACGCCACTTTGAATTTTCTTCTTTTACATATTTCTGATGCTCTACATCCTTCATGGCTACGGCTGCGCCGGCCTGACTTACTTTGGATAAAGCAAACTGAGTACCGCACTTGCTTAGCCATTCAATGATTTCAGGCTGTGCTAAGATATAGCCTGCTCTGATACCTGCCATGGCATAGAACTTAGAAAAAGTTTTTAATAATACGATAGGCTTTTCCGGCATTGTCTTCATTGCCTCTGTCATTTCTATGCAATCCGGTGCCTGGGCAAATTCAATATAGGCTTCGTCGTATACCTGAATAACATGGTCAGGACATTTTGCCGCAAACTCCATGAGTTTTTCCTTTCCAACGTAAGTACCTGTCGGATTGTTTGGATTGCATATATATACCATTTTTGTTTTTTCTGTAATTGCTGCCAATAACGCATCCATATCATAAGTTAAGTCCTCACCCATTGGTACAATCACCGCTGATGCACCATTCATCTGTGCGGTATCAATAATTGCAGGAAAAGTAGGCATACATAAAACAATCTCATCACCTGGCTCTAAAAAAGCTACTCCAAGTGCATCTGTTAAAGAGCTGGAACCACATCCTGTCACAATAAAATCAGGTGTTACACCGTAATGCTCAGCAATAGCACCCTTTAACTCTTTCTGTGTCCAATCCTGATAATAGTTACCTGATTCTGCGATTGCATTCATAGCTTCCAGTGCCTTGGGAGAAATACCAAATACATTTTCATTTAAGCCCATACGAATGAGTTTATTGATATCAATGTTACCCAATTTTCTGCTTGCACGCTTTGTTTCCGGTTTTTCTCTTAGTGTTTTGCATACCAAATTTTTGATTTCCATAAATCTTTTTCCTCCGTATACTCTTTCCTTATTCATATATCAAAAAAGCGCTATTCCTCCAGGAATAACGCCTTCGTTATTTTTTATTATTCACTTGTTATGTCAGATAATAATGCAACTTTATAGTAAAGTCAATGAATTTTTGAAATTAATTCTTTTTTGTTTATTTTGCACACTTATCGTATATTTATGCATATTTTTTCATCGTGTTTTTATTTTTCATACGTTTTTTCGCACAATTTGTGCATGTTCTTTTTATATTTCATGCAATTATTTTGATTGGTCAATCATTTGCTTTACACATGGAAGTAACACAAGCTTACCAGGGATTTACAATATGCTCTGGTTTTTCTCCTGCTTCGACCTTTTTTAAGTCACTCCAAAACATCTCATGGCAGCGTCTGAAAGCTCCACCGGTAATGCCACCGATATGACAGCTAAATACACACTTATCCTTTACTTCCTCCGGTGCTTTCAGCAACGGATTTTCCAACGTGACTGGTTCGTCAGAAACAGTATCTAATCCTGCACCTGCCAAATGTCCGGATGCCAAAGCTTTTATCAAAGCTTCTGAGTCCACCAGGTCACCTCTTGCAGTATTTATTAAATAAGCGCCCTCCTTCATCGCTGACAAAAAAGCTTCATCCACGTAATGATAAGTTTCCGCATTGGAGTTCAAGTATACACTGATAATGTCACTCTGTGCTAAAAGCTCTTCTTTTGATACATAAGTCACACCAAGCTCTTTTTCCAAATCTTCCTTTCTCGTTCGATTATGATAAATCAGCTTTGCACCAAATGCCTGCAGCATTTTTGCACTTGCCTGAGCAATATCTCCAAAACCTAACAGACCAATGGTACATTCACTAAGCTCTTTTAGCGAGCCATGCACCATATAGTCTTCCTTTACTGCAAGCTGTTTTCCTTCACGGAACGCCTTATCCCCATCTGTTAGATGGCGAAGCAAAGACAGCATCAAAAGGACTGACTGTTCTGCTACTGCGCCTGCATTGGCAGCCTTACAATTGCATACATATACCTTTTTTTCTCTTGCTGCTTCAATGTCAAAATAGTTAAAGCCTACTCCCTCTGAATGAATCATTTTTAAGTTTGGCATTGCAAAAATAACTTCTCCTGATACCCTTGCCATAGCATCTACCAACATAAAATCAGCATCTTTACCTGCCTTCAGGATATCTTCATCTGTTCCCCATGGATTAACGTACGCAATTTCATATTTGGATAAATCAACCCACTGTGGTACGTACTGTGCAAGTCTGCCTTCTTTTCCAACTACTAAAATCTTCATGCATAATCCTCCAACTATTTGAAAAATGCAACCTGCCAACATGCAGGTTGCTCTATACTTTTTCTTTCATTATACGGACACTATGCCTCTTTTTTCAATGCATTTTCCTCGAGAATTTCTTTCATGTATTTGATAAATAATTCATTCTCTTCCATCTTTCCAACAGATACACGACAGATATTTGGCGCACTGATCATAATACCTCTTTCCATCAGTGCATTCCTAACCTCCTGTGCATCCATATACGGATCAAAAAGGATAAAGTTTGTCTGAGAATGATAAACCTTACAGCCGAGCTTTGTAAGTTCCTCCTCTAAGTAGGTCATTCCTGCAACAACCTTTTTCTTTACTTCCTTATAGTAATCCTGATCTGCAAGTGCTGCGATAGCACCAGCCTGCCCAGCCTTACTAATCATCGTACCAGGGCACTTCTTCATTGCATCAATGAGAGCCTTGTTACCCATGGCATAACCAACTCTCACGCCAGCCATACCATAATATTTAGAGAAAGTCTTCATAACAATAATTGGTTTCTCAGGCATTTCCTTAATAAGCGGATACATGCTGACACAATCACTTGCTGTAGCAAACTCCAGGTAAGCTTCATCCATTAAAATAAGAATATCATCCGGCACTTTTTTGATAAACTCTATTAATTTTTCTTTGCCAACATAGGTACCTGTTGGATTGTTCGGATTACATACAACAATAATCTTTGTCTTATCTGTAATCGCTTCATATAAAGCGTCTAAATCATAGACCTTATCCTCTGTTAACGGCACAATGACAGGTGTTGCCATTCTTATCTGCGCCATATCAATAAAAGCTGCAAAAGTAGGGCACATCAGCACCTCATCACCCGGATTTAAAAATGCACACCCGATTGTCTCGATAAGGGGGCTTGAACCTGCTCCTGCAAGGACATTTTCAGGCTCTAATCCATAGAAATCAGCCAATTTCTCTGTTAATTCCTTTTTCTGAAAATCACCATACAAATTGGATGTTTTACTTTCCTCAATAATTACCTCTAATGCCTTAGGTGACATACCGAACGGATGCTCATTAAAGCCCATTCTGATTAATTTTGAAAAGTCTATATTACTTGCAGCACGGCTTGCTCTTCTGCTTTCCTCTTTTTCTAATGCTGCTTTACTGATTAACTTTGTTACGTCCATGATTTTTCTCCTCCTAACGAAATATTTGTACGATTACCTCTTTCCTGCTCTATCTGCAATTTCTTTAATCGTTTCATTTCTTTGATATACATAATGGTCACTACCACTAAAGAACATCCATCTGATACGGCATTTGCATATAACACACCTTTTAAGCCAAAGAACATTGGTAAAATATAAAGTGCAGGAATTAGAAAGATACCATGTCTTGAAAATGACACAAATGTCGCAATTTGTGGCTTTCCGATGGCACTGAAATACATACTGATAAGCATCTGATAACCACCAAACAATGCAAAAATTTTACAGGTTCGCATTGCCATTGCTCCATATTCAATCAGTGCTTCATCTCCTGAACTGAACAGGTTTACTACAAACCTTGGTGCACACATCATAAAGAGCCAGATGACTACTGCAAAGGCACCTGCCATTGCCTGCGACATTAATGACGTCTTTCTTACTCTGTCATAATTTCCTGCTCCGTAATTGTAGCTAATTAATGGTGATGCTGCCTGATTGATACCTGACGTGGTCGATACGATAAAGTTGTCCACAGTATTTACAATGGAAACTGCAGATATACACAATTCTCCACCACCTATCAATGCATAAACCGGGTCCAGGTCTCCATAATACTGTAAGGATTTGTTTAACATGATATTTGTCACAAAGGACAACATTTGGAAAATAGATGGTGCAATACCCATTTGGGCTACATAGACCATGATTTTCACATTTACTACACGAAAACCTGCCCATTTCAAGCTGCTTTTTCCACTCAGGAAAAAGGCTGCACTAAAGGCTGCACCTATAAACTGACTGACAATCGTTGCAATGGCTGCACCTTCAATCCCCATTCCAAGACCTGCAATCAATACAGCATCTAAAATCGTGTTACACACCGCACCGATAATATTGGCAAACATGGAATATTTGGCAGCACCCTCTGTCCTGATGATAGCGGCAAGTCCTTGATTTAACATATTAAAGACCTGACCAAGCGTGATAATTTTCAAATAGGCTACTGCATAGTTATAAACCTCTGTGCCTTCTTTGGCACCACATACACTGACAAATGGCTTCGCAAACGTATAAAAGATAACAGATACAAGTAAAGCCATGGCAATCGCCTGGATAACAATATTGGTAAATAACCGGTTAGCTCTGTCATAATCTTTTTTTCCCATTGCAAGAGAAATCTGTGAGGCACCACCTATCGTGATGAATAAAGATAATGCAATCACTACATTATTAAAAGGGGCCAGAACAGAAACACCACCCAATGCATTTCTGCCTACAAAATTACCCACAAACATCTGGTCTACCGTTCGGTACAGATATGTAGTCAAAGCTCCTAAAAGCCCCGGTATTGCCATAGAGGCAAGCATCGGGAAAATTGGAGCAGTTCCCATTTTCAACGTTCTTTCATTTACAGCCATGCAAACACCCTACCTTTCTGAACAACTAGCTGATTACACTTGTCGGATGTCCCTCAACCCAATTTCTGAAGTTCTTTGCTGCAACTCTTACAGTTCTAAATCTTGCTTCTGCAGGCGCCCATGCAATATGTGGTGTAATGATTGCATTTGGACAATCCATGAGCGGAATTCTTTTAGAAATCGGTTCATTACATACTACATCCAGTCCTGCTGCATATACCTTTCCTGAATTTAAAGCCTTGACCAAATCGTCCTCTACGATGATATCGCCTCTGGCTGTGTTAATCAAAATAACCCCATCTTTCATTTTAGCAATTGCTTTTTCGTCAATCATGCCTCTTGTTTCATCTGTAGAAGGACAATGAATAGAAATGACATCACTTCTTGCATAAAGCTCCTCTAAAGAAACCTGTTCGATAAAATCGTATTCCGGACCTTCTTTCTTATGACGGCTGTAGGCAATTACCTTCATACCATAGCCGGCTGCCATTTTCGCTGTCCAAAGTCCAATACTGCCAAGTCCAAGAATACCCATTGTTTTTTCATACAGTTCAATCTGTCTGGACTGTACTCTGACACCTTTTCCACGCTCTACACGGACATTTCTGCTTACAGCTTCCTTGTATGCTTCATCCTGCAGGCGAACGTTATGGCAAATATCCATCAAAAGCGCCATGGCAAATTGTGCAATCGTCACATCTCCATAAATAGTATTAGTAAAGGTCACGCCATGTCTGGCTGTGACCTCTTTGTCAATTTTTCCAAATCCATGTGCAAAAGAAGCAATATATTTCAGCTTTGGATGTCTGGTAAAAAAGGCATCATCAAAGAAGCCTTCTTTTATCCATGCGCCAAGTATGGCATCTGCATCTTCTGCAATTTCTTCTATTTCATCATAATTAAATCCTTTTCTATACACCACCTCGGTTACCTGAGGAATCTTAGCTAATTCCTCCTCCCAGAGAGCAAGTAACTCCTCTCTGGATGGTTCTCCTCCGATTGGCTCACCCTGACATACAACTACTTTCATATCCTTATACCTCGTTAATTCCCTGCATTGCATCATATCCTGTTTCACCGGTACGTACCTTAACAGCATCTCTGACATCATAAACAAAAATCTTACCATCTCCGATATGACCTGTATAAAGTACCTTTCTTGCAGTAGCAACTACATCTTCGACAGGAACCTTCGCTACGACAATTTCAATTCTGACCTTCGGCAAAAGCTGTACATCTACCGGTACACCTCTGTAATATTCTGTTGCACCCTTCTGTACACCACAGCCAAGTACCTGTGTTACTGTCATACCTGTGACACCAATCTCATTCATGGCTGCTTTCAATTCCTCAAACTTAGACTGCTTTGCAATGATATCTACCTTCGTTAAGATCCCCTTTCTTCCGGGAACCTCATAATCACTGCTCTTGGAAATAGGAATTGCCTCTTCTACAGGCACATCCTGAATTGCTTTCTTTGTTCCAAGTACCTGGTCAACACTTCCAAGCAGACTATCCTGTGGAATAACCGGTAAAAAGTCTGCATAGGCATTACCAAGACCATGCTCACTGGTATCAAGACCTTCTATTTCTTCTCTTTCACTGACACGTAAGCCTACTGTTTTTTCTACTGTCTTAAATGTAATGGTTGCTGTAACTGCTACCCATAAAATGACACAGACAACACCCAAAAGCTGTACACCTAAGAACTTAACGCCACCGCCATAGAAAAGACCTCCCTCAGTTGCAAAAAGTCCTGTCATGATAGTTCCAAGAGCACCACAGGCGCCATGCACACCGATAGCTCCAACCGGGTCGTCAATCTTACATTTGTTATCTATAAATTCAATCACTAATACAACTACAAGACCTGCTGTAAAACCAATCACAGCTGCACCGGCAGGTGTGACGATATCGCAGCCTGCTGTAATCGCTACAAGACCTGCCAAAGCACCATTTAAGGTCATGGAAACATCCGGCTTTTTATAGCGAACCCAGGTAAATAACATGGTTGTTACAGAAGAAACTGCTGCTGCAAGATTTGTATTCATGAAGATAAGTCCTGCATTTTCAATCGCATCACCCTCCATGCTGACTGTCGAACAGCCATTGAAACCAAACCAGCTAAACCATAAAATAAATACTCCTAATGCTCCGATTACAATATTATGTCCGGGAATTGCCTTTGACTGACCATCTTTTCCATACTTTCCAATTCTTGGTCCTAAAACTTTTGCACCTACAATAGCAGCAACACCACCTACCATATGTACGGCTGTAGAACCGGCAAAATCATGGAAGCCCAGCTGTGAAAGAAATCCACCGCCCCAAATCCAATGTCCGGAAACAGGATAAATAATCATAGAAATCACTGCACTGTAAATACAGTATGCAGAGAACTTTGTTCTTTCTGCCATTGCTCCGGAAACGATGGTTGCGCTCGTAGCACAAAATACCGTCTGGAAAATAACAAAGCTCCAAAGACTGATGCCTGATGGAAGCGCATGCGCATAATTTCCCTGGATAAAGAAATCGATTTTACCAATCACATTTCCTTTTCCAAACATCAGACCAAAACCGATAAACCAGAAAATAATTGTGCCAATGGATAAGTCCAAAAGGTTTTTCATAATGATATTTCCTGAGTTTTTTGCTCTGGTAAAGCCTGCCTCAACCAAAGCAAATCCTGCCTGCATAAAAAATACCAATGCAGTACCTAGTAAAATCCAAATTGTATTGACTGCTGACATATGTATATACCTCTTTTCTGTTAGATTGTTTTCCCTATGTAACTATGCGGTAGCCTCTTCTGCTGCATTTGGATTGGTAATTCTTCGTAAGAACTGCTGTGTTCTTGGTTCCTTTGGAGCAACCAGAATTTCCTCCGGCTTGCCTTCCTCTACAACAACGCCACCCTCCATAAATACAACACGGGATGCAACCTCTTTTGCAAATGCAATTTCATGAGTTACAACAATCATCGTAATACCTGTCTGTGCAACTGCCTTTATGGTATTTAAAACTTCTCCTACGAGCTCCGGGTCAAGTGCAGAAGTTGGTTCATCGAATAAAATGACATCCGGGTCAAGAATCAACGCTCTTGCAATTCCTGCTCTTTGCTGCTGACCACCTGATAACTGAGATGGATAAAAATCACATCTTTCCGCTAATCCAACCTTTGCTAAAATCTCACGGCTGACTTTCTCTGCATCTGATTTTTTAAACTTCTTTACTGTTACAAGACCTTCCATGACATTTTCCAAAATGGTTTTGTTCTGGAATAAGTTGTAGTTTTGGAAAACCATGGCTGTTTTTCTTCTTAATTCAATCACTTGTGATTTAGAATGCTTTTTGCAGTCTACGGTAAAATCATGTACACTGACACTACCCTCATCTGCCGCATCCAGAAAATTGATGGTACGTAGCAAGGTTGTTTTGCCGGAACCACTAGGTCCTAAGATTACTACTACCTCACCCTTTTTAATGCTCATATCTACACCCTTTAAGATGTGATTGTCTCCAAATGATTTATGTATATTTTTTAATTCCACCATATTTGCCATAATAAATACCTCCTAAATTTATGCTGTTGCAGTTGCACGAAATCTCTTAAATCTGTTTTCTACCTGTCTAAAGCACTTATTAAAGATAAAGCTCAAAATCTCATAAATAAGCGTTGTCATAATATATGCTTCAATGAAGTTAAGTGCAGGCATTGCCAGTAAGTTTGCTGTTGCTGTGATTTCATAAACGCCTACATAATAAGCAAGAGAGGTTCCTTTAACTAATCCAAGAAACAGACCGCCCAAGTTTGGTAATGCAATTGCCATTGCCTGTGGCAAAATAATTCTCATTAATGCCTGTGACTTTGTCATTCCTACGCTGTAACAGGCTTCCATTTGCCCCTCATCTACTGCTGAAAGTGCAGAACGGAAAATTTCAGAGGAATAAGCTGCCTGGTCTAATACCAATGCAATAATTGCATATATTACTGCCGGTACTGTCGATGTATCTATTTCACGTCCAATACTCACACCATAATTGTAAATGGCAATTGGTAAAGCATAGTATGCGATATACAGAAGAATAATAATAGGTACACCTCGCATAAAGGATACGAAAACTGCACAAATCTGTGAAACGACCGGTACCTTATTTTTTCTGATAAGTGCAATGCCGAGACCTAAAATCCAACCTATTATGGCTGCACTAAATGCCATCAAAAGTGTGATAGGAATCGCACCAATTAAAGAAGGTATGGATTCCAATATAAATTTAAAATTAATCATGTACACTACCTCCCTGATGCTAACTGGTTGCTTTCTTTCTTCCTCTGGTATACTGCTTTTCAATGAACTTGCTTAAATTTTCCAGCACAAAGCAAATAATCCAGAAAATAATACCTGTTGCAATATAAACCTCTAATCGATTTGTACCATAACTTGCTGAACTGATAGCTCTTGCCTTACCAAGTAAATCAATGACACCTACCGTAAAAGCAAGGGATGTTTCTTTGAATAACATGATGATGTTATTTCCCAGTGTTGGAATTGCCACGCCAAACGCCTGTGGAAAAATAATTCTGCGAAATGCAGTAAAGCCCTTCATACCAACACTGAAGGCTGCCTCTCTTTGTCCTTTATCTACTGCAAGATACGCTGCTCTCATCATCTCTGCCATATTGGCTGAAGTAGAGAGAGAAAGACAAGCCACAATATAGGCCACCTTACTGACACCACTCATATCTACCCCTATGCTGTTCATAACCTGTGGAAGACCAAGATATAACAGAAAGATTAAAACTAAGGTAGGAATGCCTCGCATAAAGGAAATATATCCTTTGGAAATTGCATTGCAAACCTTATTCTTACTAAGCGAACCTACTGTAACAATCGCTCCAATTATTATGCTGAATAATAAGGATAGCAATAAAATTTCAATCGTGACCGGAAAGGCCTTCATAATTTTGGGTATATACCCCGGAATTGATTTAAAATCATATGTGTGTCCCACACTCTCACACTCCTCTTAAAAAAGGCGGTCATCCATCTACGTGTATGACCGCCTTTGTCATTTTTTGTATTTTTATACAGTTTCTTACTCTGCTACAATGGTAATCATGTCCTTGTAAAGGGCAAATACATCTTCTCCATACCATTTGTTAGAAATCTCTGACATGGTACCATCTGCAATCATTTCCTTTAGCACTTCGTTTACATCCTTGCAAAGCTGTTCTTCTGTCTTGGGGAACATGATGTAAGTATCTTCACACATTACAACATCTGTTAATGTTAAATTATCTACACCCAAATCCGGAACAACACTCTCAAAGGTTGCCTGGTAAGTAAGTGCTGCATCTACCTGACCATTTGATACCTTTAAGTAAGTATCTGCTGTTGTCTGGTCACTGACTGCAATGACATCTACCTCACTGCCTGCATGCGCCTCATTATATGCCATCATCATCTGATACTCATAAGCACTTGGATTCTGCTCCATTGTCTTTCCTGCCATATCAGCAAGAGAAGTGATACCACTGTCATTTCTTACTGCAAGGCTCATAGGAGATAAGCAATAATACTGCTCAGGGAATAAGTATTTTTCCTTTCTTGCTTCAGATTTTACAAGCTGATGTGACAGCATGTTCACGGAACCGGAATCCAGAGAAACAATTAAGGTTGAGAAATCCATTGCCTGGATATCGAATTCATACTGTGGTAATCTTTCATCCATTTCATGAAGAACATCAATGTCATATCCTACTGAGTTTCCTTCTTCATCCAAGTAGCAGAATGGAGCGGCTCCGTTTCCTGTTCCTACTACAATTTTTCTTACATCTGATGCGCTTGCTGAGCTTCCGGATGAACTTCCGCAACCTGCTAATCCAAAAAGTAACACTCCTGTCATTGTGAGACATCCCATTCTCTTCATTACTGATTTCATTTTCATAACGTTCTCCTCCTTATTGTAATTCCTTCTTAAGGAAATCATAAAAGGCGCTTATCCTGTAGGATAAACGCCTTCGTTCTCGCTTTTTGTGCCTGTATTGAATTGTGTTTATGCTGTTATTATACACTGTATAATTTTTTCGTCAATGCATAAAAATACATTTTGTGAATAAAGACATAATATATCTAATTTCAGAAATATTTTTGTACAATTTTGTATAAGCCTTTACCTTTACAGAATTTTTCTTTTTCCTTATCATTTTAGTTATATTAAATTGAGAAAGAGGGTTGTATCTATGCCAAAAGGAGACAAAGGGACTGAAACAAAAAATAAATTACTGGAATGTAGCCGCGAATTGTTTTATCAATATGGCTATCGTAATACAACTACCAGAATGATTGCAAAACATTCTCAATTAAATTTGGGACTTTTCCATTACTATTTTGATGGGAAAATTGAAATCGGCATGACTGCCTATTATGATATCCGAATTGCTTTTGACCAATACGTGACAGATTATGGACTTGCCAAAAACGAAATAGATGTTTTCATTTTTTCCAGTGCCATAGAATTATATCTTTGCCTCACAAATCCCAGCTACGGACAGTTCTTTTTTGACCTCTCCGCAGAGCCTAAGGTACATGACAGAACATTAGCCCATATTATAAGAACCTTTGAAACCTATGCAAAATATAAGGACCCTAGTTTCCCGGTCCTTGCTGGTATCAGTATTTCCGCAGTGAAGCCTGCTATTGTCAATTATGCTTTGCAGAATCCAAAAAAAATCGCCAATGAAACATACTTAGACTACTATATCAGACAACAGCTTCACTTTTTTGGAACAGACGAAGCAAAAGCCTGCGACTATCTGGAAATTCTAAATCAATATATCATTGGCGTTGACGAAACATTTACACCGATTTTTTATCCAAAGCCATCATCTTAGCATAGCATAGCTTGTCTGCATAAAACTATCGTCCACTAAAATCGTATTAATCTGGCTGATTGCCGTTGCATTCATGGAATTGGAAGGAACCACAATGAACTTCGTATGAAGTTTCGCATCTTCTTTCTGTTCCTTGGGTGCCTCATACAAATATACCATATTTTTAGCTGCGTCAATCGTTTCCACTTCCCCAACAGCAATCACAGTATCAGGTCTCTTTTCTTTTAAAAATGACACGCCTGTCGTTATCTTTTCTTCATAACCTTCTTTTACCGAAACCAAAAAAAGAGTGCTTGTATCTCTACAAACACCCTCGTTCCTTTTTAGAATAGCATTATATGTGCAAGAATGCAATCTATTTTGATTTATTGTCAGACATTTTTTAGATTGCCGTCTTTTCCACTGACTCATATACAGGTTGTGTCATGGCATATGGGTCCAAAATAGTCTTTAACTGTTTTTCTGTTAAAAGCTTTTCTGCAAGTACCAGCTCTCTGACTGATTTTCCTGTTGTAAGTGCCTTTTTTGCAATCTCTGCTGCCTTTTTATAGCCAATATACGGGCACAGTGCCGTAGAAATACCTGCACTGCTTTCCATCAGACTTTCACAGCGTTCTTTATTGGCAGTAATGCCTTCAATACAGTTATCCACCAGAGTATTGACCGCACCCGTTAATGCGGTAATAGATTCAAACAAATGATAAAACAAAACCGGCTCAAAAGCATTTAACTCCATCTGTCCCGCCTCTGCTGCCATAGTAATTGTCATATCATGTCCTATTATCATAAATGACACCTGTGTCACAACTTCCGGGATGACAGGATTTACCTTTCCAGGCATAATTGAGGAACCATTCTGCTTTGCTGGCAGATTGATTTCACCAAGACCGGTTCTTGGTCCTGAGGACAAAAGTCTTAAATCGTTACACATTTTTGATAAATTAACTGCACATGCTTTAATAGCACCGGATACCGCTACAAAACCATCCAGATTTTCTGTAGCATCAAATAAATCCTCTGCCTGCTTTAATGGGAAGCCTGTAAGCTTAGCCAAAGTAGGCACCACATTGCTCAGATAGGCAGGGGAAACATTAATTGCTGAGCCAATAGCTGTCGCACCCAGGTTTACAGTATACATTTCCTCCATGGCATGCTCAATTCTCTTTTTGTCACGTGCCACCATAGAGGTATAGCTATGAAAGGTCTGTCCAAGTCTCATTGGTACAGCATCCTGTAACTGGGTACGTCCCATTTTTAATATATCATCAAAGGCGATTGCCTTTCTGTATAGCGCATGCTCCAGCCTTTCTAATTCTGTAAGCAATGGTCTGGTCAAAGCTAACACCGTCAGCTTTCCTGCTGTTGGGATGACATCATTGGTAGACTGTGCCATATTTACATGGTCATTTGGATGTACTCTGGTGTAGCCACCCTTCCTGCCACCAAGTAACTCATTGGCCCGATTCGCCAATACTTCATTCATGTTCATATTTGCACTTGTTCCTGCGCCACCCTGAATCGCATCCACAATAAACTCTTCTGCAAATCTGCCTTTTATTACCTCATCACAAGCACGAATAATTGCCTCTGCCAGTCCTGCCTCCAATGTAAATGCATTGCGGTTCGTAATGGCTGCTGCCTTTTTTACACGCGCAAGATTTTGAATGAATACCTCATTCATGGCATGTCCTGTAATTTGAAAATTCTCCTTTGCTCTCAAGGACTGTACGCCATAGTACGCCTCCTCCGGTACCTCTAATTCTCCAATTGAATCTGCCTCTGTACGTGTTTTCATAATTTTCTCCTCTTCCTCTTTGATACGTTTATGTGATAGAAAAATCATAAAACCAAATTTTATGCACTGTAAATACTTTTAAGTAAATACCTTTCTTTTATTTGATTTTCGGCACTTTCATATTAATTAATTTTAAATTTTATGAATTTCACTTTATTTTCTTAATTGACAGTTCTTTTAAAAAGTGTTATTTTTTCAAAAAAAGGAGTGAGTCTATGAATCCTGAAAAAGTACTGGATGCCATTGATTTAAAAATTATAGAGATATTACAAAAGGATGCAAGGACACCTGTGAAGGACATTGCAAAGGAGGTGTTTTTATCCTCGCCTGCTGTTTCCACACGGATAGAGAAACTGGAAAAGGCAGGGATCATTGTCGGGTATCATGCCCAAATCAACTACCTTGCCTTTGGTTATCATATCAAAGCCTTTATAAATTTAGAAGTCGAGCCCAAGCAAAAGGGAGAGTTTTACCCCTATATTCAGGCACAAAAAAATGTAGTCGCCTGCAACTGTGTCACAGGTGACTACTCCATGGTCATTGAGGTTGCCTTCCAGACAACCGTAGAGCTCGACCACTTTATCAATGAATTACAGCAAAAGTTTGGCAGGACAAAAACCTTAATTGTTTTCTCTACCTCTGTCGAGCATCGTGATGTACCACTATAAGTTCCTTAAGCAAGTGTATATTCCATCATTTCATAAATGAGTCTGCTGCCCTCTACAATTTCTGCGGGGAGTAATGCCCTTGCTACACATTTTAGCTCTAAATCAGGCTCATCTTCTTTCTGTAAATAGGCATAATCGCCATCTAATTTGGCTACGGAATAATTGATTTTTTCTAACAGCATTTTAGTATCCTTTCCTTACAGTCTTGAAATGGGCTCTAACTCACTTCTTCTCGCAGCTCCTTGGGACTTACACCCTTTACACGCTTAAAAGCTCGTCTAAACGATTGCACGCTATTGTACCCAATCTCCTCTGCCACTTCATTGACTGTGATATTTTTGTTTTTTAGAAGCTCGCAGGCCTTCTCAATACGAAGTCCTTCAATAAAGTCAGTAAAATTCACACCAGACTGCTCCTTAAACAACGTCGATAAGTAGCTTTCCGAAACACGAAATTCACTTCCCACCTTAGAAAGACCTATATCATAATCCTGATAATGAAGCTCAATATATGCTTTGATTTCTTCCACCATCTGACTTTTTTGTTCCTGCTTCTTTTCTACATTATCATTACAAATGGTTCTGCACAAGTGCTTTAAGCGATAGAAATATTCCTTTTGCGGAATTTCAGAATGCATCATCACTTCATTCAGCCATATGGTTTTTTCCTGTAGCTCTTCCTTTTTCCATGCTTCTGATAGGGTATCCATAAATTTTTGATTCAACTTCATAAACTGAGGACGACACAGCTTTCTATTCACACAGTTTTCCGTCTCCAACAGGCTTAAAATATCTCTTGCTTCCTGCCATTGACCGGAGCGTAAACACTCTTCGAGCTTTTCTGCAGCAATTGTCGGATAATAGTATTCATTCTCTTGTACCATCTGCTTATTGTAGGAAACAATTGGCACTAATCTGGTACAATGCTCTAATGCAATCCTTGCTTCCTCCATAGAACGCCAGATGAGCAGCAGGTTATTACAAGTACCGCCAATACCACTGGTAATCTCAATATTTCCTTCCTTTGCTATCCATTCTTTCGTCTGTCTGATAAGGGTATATACATCCTCTTCAAAATCATCTATCGCAAAAATAGCTATTTCAGAGTTGTAATTTTTCTTGTGAAACCACACGCTTTCCCCACAAAGCTCTCGCAAATGATTCTTCACTAATTTGGAAATAACCTTGATTTCATTTACTGTCTGCTCATCTACAAGTGTCAAATCGTTTTCTGCAAAGAACTGAATAAAAGCTGTCTGATACAACTGGTTATCTACATGAACATCCGCATTTTCCGCTTCCAGCTTTAACTGGGACTCTGTTGTAAAGTCTGCCTTTAGTAAATCTGCAAAAAAGGTTCTTTGCAGACTTGCCTTGCTTTTTTCCACCGCCTGCAAAGCATCCTGATGATGCTTTACCATTTCTGAAACTGCAGTTCCAAGGTTTGCATAGTACTGTGGTTCTTCGCCTTCCTTTGTCAGTGCCTGCAGCGCAACCTCTACAGGCTTTCCCTTTTTCACAGACTGAATAACAGCAAATAAAATACCAAGTAAAACAGCAATAAACATCAAGCTAAGTACCACATTTTTTAAAGCCGTCAGCTCTGTCAGGCTTTCCTTTACCGGGAGTACAAGCACATAATACCAGTCCATACGCTCTGATTTTACCGCAAGTATACTTAAACCATTCTTGACAGAATATCCTTTCTCAAGCTCCGCCAGCGTAAGCTCAGGATATTCTTCAATCGTACCGGAATTCCACACTCTGTCTCCGCTTGCCTGTAAGATTTCCACAAGATAGGTATCCTGATTTTGCAGATTGTTGATAAATTCCATTTTATGGATAACTGCATCACCATCAATACGAAGCACAATATTTGCCTGCCTCTCCCCAAAAAGTACTTTAGAAAAAGGAAATACATATTCAAAGCCATTACCATTTTGTCTAAAAACAGGGGCTACCAAATCGGCACTTGTCATTTCTGAATACCAGGTATCATAGTCAATCCCCCACTCTGCCAGATACTTTTTAAAAACCTCTGGTTTATAATAGCTTTTGGAATAGGAAACCAAATCTGCATTTTTTAAATAGATATAGGCATTTTTAGAATCCAGCAGGTCAATATCCTTATAGTTTAAATAGAATGCAAATTTATCTAACGCATCTACCGCAGTACCTATATACTCCTGGTCTCCCTTATGCTTTCCTGCCATTTCCAAAATGGAGGCATCATTTGCAATCTGTAATGCCACACTCTCAATATCCATCAGCTCATTTTCAATAATATCTGCACTTCTTTGCAACATATTACTATGGGTAACAATCAGATTGTTTTCCACTATGTCAAACGCAATCTGAAAACCTACCCACGTAATTGCAAGTGGAATAATTAACATCAGCAAATACGAGACTAAAAATCTCGAAATAGAATTTTGAAATACTCTTCTCATATAACCCCCGTTACTTTAGTGACACTCTCTTTTCCTCTCCGGCTTGTAAGGAAACCTCCTCTGGCTTGTCACCATAAATCAATTTGCCCTCATACGCAGAATGAGCCTTTATCACACACTCCGTAAGCCTGTTTTCCTCCCAGGAAATGGAAAGTTCTGCATTTCCCTGTACACATACCCCACGTATACTTCCCTTTTTCCAAGCCTTAGGCAATGCCGGGAGCAGACGGATTTCCTGCATATTACTTTGGACCAGCATTCGCACAATCGCTGCACAAATACCAAAATTTCCATCTATCTGAAATGGTGGATGTTTATCAAAAAGATTAGGATAGGTGGAAGACTCTAACATTTTTTTAATGCTCTCATATGCCTTTTCTCCATCCCATAGGCTTGCGTAGTGGTTTGTAATCCATGCCCTACTCCAGCCCGTATGACCACCACCATTCTGTAAGCGCCTCTCTAAAGTCTTAGCGGCTGCCGCTGCAAGCTCAGGTGTCTTATCCATACTGATTTCCTCTCCGGGAAATAATCCAAACAAGTGGGATATATGACGATGCCCAGGCTCCACCTCTTCATAATCCTCAAGCCACTCTAAAATCGTTCCTTTGGGACCAATCCTTGTTGGTACAAGCCGTTTTTTGCAGTCACTGATTTGTGCCATCAATCCTACCATATCAGAAACACCCTCTATTTGGCAATCCTTTGGTACTTTTTTCCCTAACGCTTCCCATGCTCTTTCACAATCTGTAAAAAGCGCTCTTAAAATCTGTGCATCCATCGTTGCGCCAATACAGCAGGAGCCCATTTCCCCGTTTGGCAGAAGATAACTGTTTTCCGGAGAAACAGACGGATTTAAAACCAAATATCCATCCTGTTCCACCAAAAAATCAACAAAAAATAACGCCGCTTCTACCATCGTTGGAAATGCCTGCTCTAAAAATGGTAAATCCTTTGTATAAGCATAATGTGTCCACAAATGTGTACACAGCCAGGCTGCACCCAAGGTCCAATAGGTACCCGGATACCAGATATCCTGCGGTGCACAATCGCCATGAATATCTGTATTATGATGTGCTACAAACCCTCTGCAGCCATACATTTCTTTTGCTACAATCCTGCCATGACGCTTCATTTTTTCTATCAATGCAAACAATGGCTTGTGGCAGGAAGATAAATGGCAGCTCTCCACATGCCAGTAATTCATTTCTGTATTGATATTAATCGTATATTTGCTGTCCCAAGGTGGTGTGAAGGAATTATTCCATAAGCCCTGTAACGTGGATGGTAATCCACCCTCCCTACTACAGGCAATGGTCAGATATCTGCCGTAGGAAAACAATAGAGATACTAATCCTAAATCCTCTTTTCCCTCTCTTAGCGCCTCTAACCTCTCATCTGTTGACACAAGTGTCATATCTTTCGTATCAAAATCCAGTGCAAAGCATTGATACAGCTTTTGATAATCTGTAAGGTGCTCCTCCAGTAAATTTTCATAGTTCTTTGTAAAAGCCTTCTTCAGCCTTTCCTCTATTTTCTCCAACAACATGCTTTGCAGTGCCTTCTGATAGTGATACTCTTTTTCCTCATATACAGACAATTCTTCCGTCAGTCCATCTTCTATCTTTGGAGGGTTTTTCAGATACTCTGTGACATAGGTGTCAGTTTCTTCTTTTCCATAATGATAGGTGGTATCTGCCGTAAAGTAAAGAATGACTTCCCTTGCATCCTTTACCTGCAGGCTTTCTCCTATTACACGCACAGTCCCGTCAACGGCTTTTGCCTTCAGTACCATTGCATACTCATAGCCACCCCTGCCTAAGTTTCCATATAAGCATATCCCATTCTGACCTGCTTTTTTTACTCCATCAAAGAATTTTCCTCTGCCAAGTCTTGCATAGAAGCTTATTCTTTTTTCTCCCCTGGCAGACAGCTTCATTAAGATACAATCTGCAGGCTTCGATGCAAAGCAGCTTCTTTCATAAAGAGTATTTCCACTTTGAAAGCGTGTCTTTACCACAGCCTCCTCTAAGGATAAACTTCTTTCATAATTGCTCATACCCTCGCACAGTGTTGTCTCTCCCACTTTACCGCTTTTTCTGGTCCTTGCATACTCCATATCCTCGAAATAGAGCTGGATTTCTCCCAATGTCTGGTAGCAGTGCATTCCCTGTGGGCAGCCTGACATTGCAAGCTCCATCAGCTTTTCTGCCTGTTTTATCTTTCCATTTTTCAGGCATTCTCTGATTTGGGGTAAATGAGCTGAAAAATCGGGATTGATACGATTTACAGCACCACCATACCACATGCTTTCCTCATTGACTTGTATCAGTTCTCTGTCGGTTCCTCCATAGAGCATGGCGCCAAGTCTTCCATTTCCAACAGGGAGCGCCTCCTCCCATTCCTTTGCCGGTTCACGATACCACAATCTGTTTTCCATTTTTCCCTCACCACGCAGAAAATCCCTGTGATTTTCTCACAAGGAAATTTCCGCATTTATTTCATTTATTTGCCGTTAAGCTCCTTTAATACCTGCTCTACATTTAATTCGTCTGCAACCTCGGCATAAGCTGCAACACCTTCCTCTACTGTCAGTTCACCCATCACTACCTTAGCTAAAATATCTGCTTTTTCAAGCTCAAGGTCAGAAGTAATTTTGTTCAAGGTAGTCGAAACAGGTGTGATTGCTACCTGTGAAGCAGTTGCATCTGTAATAGCAAGTGATTTGCTGACTGCTTCTGCTACCTCTGTTTTCTTGTCAGTTACTTCAAGTGGTGAAATAGCTAACCAAGGTGTAATCCAGACACTGGTTGTCACTGCTGATGGGTCAGCTAAGTTTGGAAGAGGTTTTACAGTATCTCCATCCTGCTCCCAGTGTACACCTTCTACACCACTCTGGAACAATACCTGTCCTTCTCCGCCATCATGCATATATTCTATAAAATATTTGAAAATCTGCTCTGCTTTTTCATCACTTACTTTAGAAGAAATACAAAGTCCACTTAAGGTCGCATATAAATACTGTGCTTCATCGACTGGCTCAATGGCAAGGGCAACGGCACCCTCATTGTTTGCAACTAATCTATCCTGTAAGGTTCCACCCCATTTTCCTGACCAGTAATTGAATACACCAACCTTGCCTTCATACCAGGCATCACGACAAGTAGAAGTCGTATTGGTAATGATTTCCATGTCCAGCAGGCCTTCCTTATAGGCATCCTGTAATCTCTGCATTGCTTCTGCCATCTCCGGCTGCGCAAATCCATCAATCCACTCTCCATTTACTTTTGCAAAGCCATAATGTGCACCCTGATAAAATTCAGGTAAATTCATTTCACTCTTTACGCCAGGTGCTGTTAAACCGATTTCACATTCCGGAATTTCTTCCTTAAAGCGTCTGATCATTTCCAAAAATTCATCGTAATTGGTTGGTACATCCATACCCAGTCTTTCTAACCAGTCACCACGTACATAAGTTACTGCTGCTGATGGAATTTCCTTTGGAATCGCATATATTTTACCATCAATTGCAATTGCATCCCAAATAGAAGGATCTACCTTTTCATATAAACCTGATGACTTTAACAAATCTGTTAAATCTCTGATTGCTCCCTGTGAAGCATATAAAGCAAGATTTGCACCATTCAGGTCAAATACCTCCGGTACTTCATCTGATGCAAATGCTAACTTTAGTTTATCATAATATTCATTATTTGGAATAAATTGATGGTCTAAATGTATGCCTGTCAGGTTCTCATATTCTGCAAACCATTGTTCTGCACCATTTTCTTCGTTCAAGCCATCATGTGTCCACCAGGTAATACTATCCGGTTTTTCTACCACCTTTTCCTCGGTGCTTTCTGCGGCAACTGTACTTTCTACTGTTTCACTTGCCTGTGTTGTCGTTTCCTGCGTTTTTGTGTCTGCAACTTCCGTTGTCGTATCTGCTGCTCCACAGCCTACTGCAGATACTACCATTGCCGATGCACATACAACAGCCATTACTTTACTTGTCACTTTCCTTCTCATTCTTTACCCCTCCTGTTTTCTATCTTATCCCTTTACCGCGCCTACTGTAACTCCCTTTGTAAAATATTTTTGCACGAAAGGATAGATGACTAAAAATGGAAATACAACTACAACTACAACTGCACTCTTTAACATATCGTCTGAGGCAGTAATTGCCGTTCCTGCTACTGCGTCCTGTAAAATCAGCTCTCTGACTTTTACCTGGAAATTCATTTTACTGTTATCCTGCATATATAAAATGAATGGCATATATTCATTCCAGGTACCAACTGCTATAAATAAACCAATAGAAGCAAGTGCAGGCTTTGATAGTGGCAGTACAATTTTCCAGAAAATCTGAAGTGGTGTACAGCCATCCAGTTCTGCTGCTTCATAAAGTGTGCTTGGAATACTTTCAAAAAAACTTCTCATCAACACCATATTATAGGTACTAAGTCCCGCCGGTAAAATAATAACCAGTAAGTTATTCATTAATCCTAAATTTTTAATATTCAAGTAAGCGGGAATCATACCTCCGCTGAAAAGCATGGTAAACATAATGTAGGCTATCATAAGTTTCCTGCCCGGCATTTCCTTTTGCAGCAATACATATGCCGCTAAGGTTGTCATCAGCAAACCAACAACTGTTGCCATAATCGTGGTATAAACAGAAACCATAAATGGCTGATATAGGGATTTTTTAGTTAAAATCGTTTCATATGCATAAAAGCTTATCTGTTTTGGCCACAGTCTGATGCCGACTGAAGTCGGGTCAAGAGAATCTACAATTACTTTCCAAAGAGGAATTACCATGATAAGCATGAGTAAGCATAAGAATAAGGTATTGCATATGACAAATATGGTTCTGCTTCTTTTGCCCTTTTTAAAGGACAATTTCTCTTTCATCATCCTAAAATACCCTCCCCTTTGATTTTTTTACTCAACCAGTTAGCTATTGTAATCAGTACCAAGGAAATCACAGATTTAAATAGTCCTGCTGCTGTAGATACTCCATAATCTGCACTGGTAATACCAAGACGGTACACATATGTTCCAATAACATCTGAAGATTTGATTACACTGTCATTTTGTAAAACAAATACAGAATCAAACAAGTTTAAAACCTTGGCAAGATTTAAAATAAATACAGTTAAAATCGTTACACTAATTGCCGGAATGGAAATGTACCATACTCTTTGTAAATGTCCTGCACCATCAATCGTTGCGGCTTCATACATTTCCTGGTCAACACCTGCAAGTGCTGCAATATAAATAATCGTGCCCCAGCCTGTTTCCTTCCATAAATTTAACAAATAGAATACAACACGCCACCAACTGTCACTTGCCAGAAAATAAATCGGTTCATGTCCCAATGCTGTCAAAATCGCATTTACCATACCTGATTGCGGTGATAAGAACAAGGTAAAAATAGATGCAACAACAACCCAGGAAATAAAATGTGGAATATAAACAATGGTCTGTGTCAGCTTTCTAAAATTAACACTTCTTACTTCATCAATCAGTAATGCAAGGCCTACACTAAATACCATACCTAATACCAGCTTGATAAAGCTTAGTTCTATAGTATTTCTAAACGCCTGCCAAAACCTTTTACTGGAAAACAAATATTCAAAGTTTGCAAATCCTACAAAGGTTGGCTCTGTAAATGGTGTATAATCCGTAAATGCATATTTGATACCATAAATCGGAAAATAATGGAACACCAACAATGATGTAAATACCGGAAAAAACATCAAATAGAACCATCTGTAATGATAAACATCTATCATTTTTTGTTTAAAACTCTTTTTCGGCGGTACATAGGTATTTTTCACCCGTTCCCCTTTATTTAGCAATTTCATAACCCCTGCCTCCTTCATGCCACTACCGTAGCATAAAAAAAAGAATTGCAACAAGGTACAATTCTTTTCTTTCAAAAATTCGTAGGGTACATTTTTCAATGATACCTTTTTTTCGATTGTTTTATGCCAGGATTTCCTTAACAACTGCAGCTATTTTTTCATCCTTACAGTTAGCAAAGAAATATTCCTGGAATTTTTCTCCGCTTAATGCGCCCTTGCAAAGTTCTCTGTCAAGCTTAGGTAAAATATCGCAAAGGTCATTATGTGTTACTTTCTTTACTTCATCTAAGATTTTCTTATTTCTCTGCTCAGGTACGACTCTTTCCTTTGGATATCCACCGCCACCCGGTGTGCAGAATAATTTTTCAAATATGTACTCCAAATTAAGCTCGCCGCCCCATCCAAAGTTCTCAGCAAATGGAAGCGCTACGCAGTTTCCATCGTTTACCTGTGAGAAAAGATAAGCGTCTAATGGACTTTCAATATGTCCGCAAAGAACTGCCGGGAAAGAGTTACATGCAAGCATAGCACCTTCGCCGGTACCACAACCTGTAATAACAAAATCTGCTGCTCCTGAATTTAATAATACAGCTGCTAAAATACCATTCTGCACATAGGTAAGCTGATGCTCATCTTCTGCAGAATACATACCGTAGTTGAACACCTCATGTCCCATTGGCTCAACTACTTTCTTTAATGTGTCAAAAATCATGGCATTTTTAGCTGCCTGGCTATTTTCATTGATTAAAGCGATTTTCATAGTCCTTCTCCTTTTATTTATAGTGTTAGCGATTCGGGTATCTACCCATACTTTAAACTATATAATATTTTCACCGTCTTAACAAGTCAAAGTTATCTATGTTATAATAGAGAAAAGAAGTTAAATTTTATTTTGGAAAGGACTTATATCCATGAGCAAAATCACTCAGGAAGAGTACGACC
>CAMBAN010000037.1 GCA_945864145.1 uncultured Lachnospiraceae bacterium
AGGAACAGGTTGAGCGCATCCTGTGTGATTTTTTTGTTTTCTTTCTTCAGCAATCCAACAATCCATGTTTTTAAAGTGTCTTCTTTTTGTTCGTCAAAGCTTGCTGCGTAGCCTTGTGTGGAAACGGCTTTAAACAACTTATTTCTTTTATCTACTTCTTCCTCCACAAAAATCAAATAAGTAGTATCCGGTATCGTCTTCAGTGCCTCTGCCATTTTGTCATTACTGTTTTTGAACCAATTACTGTTTTCAATCAAAATCACTCTGCGCTCTGCAAAGAAAGGCATTGTGCCTGCTAAATCAATAACCTCATTTTGGTTGATATCCTTACCCGAAAACACCGTACAATTCATCGTATCCTCCGGTGGTACCAACGCATTTTTTAGATTATCACGATACTGTTTTCTTAAGTATGCTTCTTCTCCGTATAAAAGATAAATGTGGCTAAACTGCCCACTTTTCATATCCTGCATAATCTTTTTCATAGCCGGCTCCCTGTTTGTCTTTTCTCCTATCTTCCCACAAAGAGGCCTGAATGTCAAACGCCTTAAGGAAGATAGGTAGTAACTGCTATTTGAGCATTTTTTACATTTATTTCTATCTCGCCCTGATTCTTTGTCATAAGGATATGACTCTTTACCGCAGCTAATCTTTCCAATGTTTCAGCATGTGGATGTCCATAAGTATTATTCTCCCCACAGGATATTACTGACATCTGTGGTTTAATGGTTTCTAATAACTGCTCTGTATTAGAATACGCAGACCCATGATGGGTTACCTTAAATACATGGCACTGCCAATCTTTCAAGGACTCTATTATCTTTATTTCTCCTGATGCTTGTGCATCTCCTGTAAAAAGTGCATGAAAATTCCCATATTCCATTTTTATGATTAAAGAAGAATCATTTGCATTTTGTGGTATATCTGTTTCTGCCGGATATAGCACTTCAAAGCTTAACTGATTATCGATACAACAATCACCTTGTTTTACAAAGGAAACAGGAATTTTTTCTTTTCTACATTGTTCCATAAATACTTCAAAGCTTTCATTTTGTGGAATTTGGCTTGAAAGCAATAACTGTTTTATCTTTATTCCCTCTTCATTTTCTAAAAGTTCTCTTATACCAGAAATATGATCCTCATCTAAATGGGTCACGAAAATCATATCTATCTGCGAAACTCCCTTATATTTTAAAAACGGGATTAAGGTATAAGTACCAACCTTCGACTTCGAAGTGCTTCCACAGTCAATCAAATAGTGGTGTCCGTTATCATTTTCTATCCAAATACAATCCCCTTGCCCTACATCCAAAAACGCAAGACGCATCCCAGTCTCTGTAGGAAGTGTAAATAACTGTAGGGCTGTAAAAATAAGTATCATTTTCATCTGGTAAGAAAATCTCAACCTGTTTTTTTGTTTTCTTAAGTAGCTTTGCAAGACGCAAAGAAACAGAAGCACACTATAGTACAGGATGATTTTCCACATGGATGGTCTACCTAGAATACATTGTGCATTAGGAAGTTTGAGTGACCAATCACAGACTTTTTCAAACAGTGAAATGACTGCATGACATCCATAAGCACTGATTGTTCCAAAAATCACTCCAATCCATGGTATGCTGCCTGCAACCAAACAGCATAAGCCAAGCAGTAATAAAATTCCTACTAATGGAATAATCACTAGATTAACTAAGATTGCGTATAGGGAAAAACCATAGAAATAATAGAGCATAATGGGTAATTGAACAAGCAAAATACTAAGACTTGCATATCTTTTTTGTTTTGTGTTTTCTATTCCGAATAATGGCATGATGTAACTGATTCCAAGGATTGCTCCAAAGGATAGCAAAAAGCCCGCCTGAAACAAATACAAGGGTTGTTCTATCAAAATACCAATTGCAGCTACTGCCAATGCTGCCTTTCTGTCATAGGTCCTTTTTAGCAGAATTGCTCCAAGCTGAAGTAAGAACATGATGATTGCTCTTGCTGCAGAGCTTGACATACCTACTAAATCTCCATAGACCAGCATAAAACTAATCGCCAAACCAGACGCCGGAAATATAGGTACTTTACACTTTGTTAAAAGCTTATAGAGTCCCATTCCTAAAATAGATATATGCAGACCGGAAATCGCCAAAATATGAGAGATTCCACTTTTTTGAAAAAGTGATTTTCTATCTTTATCCATATTCTTTTTATCACCGAGTAAAATTGCTTTCATTACAGAAGCATCGCTTTCGGACATATAGCAGTCAAAAACGTTGGATAGCTTTTGTTTTATTTGAAATAAACCTTCCCGATAATAATCATAGCTTTCTCCACACTGCAAAAGTGTTGCATTTTCTAAAGCAAACGCTATATTTTCTATTTCATAGTATTTTCTTTGATTGAATTCTCCCGGATTGCGGGATTCCTTAAAAAAAGTAATCTTGCCACTTACTATTACGTAACTGCCTATCGGTGGAATTACCTGAGCAGACTCATAATAGCACAAGATATCATAGTTTTCTTCCTGGGATTTTGATGCTTGCAGATTTTGCACATGTTTTAGATATAGAATGGTTCTATCTGCCAATAATTCTTTGTCATAAACCATTCCATAATAAGTTTTCCATTGTCCCTCCTCTACATTTACAGCAAAGGAGGGCTTGAAAAACAATAGATAAATCAGAACAGAAACCACATACGCCAAACATAAACAGCATAAGGGTCGTTTCATCATATTATTCTAATAAACTTAAATTCCTTTCAAATAGTGTAGTAAGGTCATACTTGTCCTTAAAGGTAGTATCCTTTTGACCATCAATAGATATCTGCACTTTATTGATATTGCTCAATTCTACTAACGAATTAACAATGGAATAAATCATAACATCACTTGTCACATTATTCACCGGCGTTAATATGGCACTATCAAAATTGAGATAACAAACTCCATCCTTTACTGTCACGCTAAGCAGCTTTGTGTCCGGATTGATGGTAGGATAAGATTCTTCATTTGCAGGTCCTGCAAGAAGCTGTTCTACTACCAGCTTTTCCATAGAAACATTCGACAATCCGATATTATGCACTAAGCTTCTGTTAATGGCAATTAATCCATCTCCTGTTGCGTTTGCAAAATAGAGTCTGATGGTCACCTTTTCATAATTATTTAGCTGTTCCCCTGCATTATCCAGGAACATATCTGCTGTCATCAGACCAATCTCATTTCCGGAATAATCCAGTAATGGCTCTCCACCTATCGTAATCCTGATGTAATCTACATCCGGTATTTGTGCAAGGCTCTTTACAACAGCAGCTCTTGTCAACACCTCTGTGGTTTTAACAAGTTCTTTATACTTTTCTCCTAAAGAAACAGTTACGATACTGCCATCATAGGAATAATTGATAATATTCACGCCACCTGTTAAAGTTGCTCTCAGTTCTTTATTTTCAGGTACTTCGCATAATAAGGTCAATACCTCTACTATCATTTCCTTTGTCGTTGTTCCCTGCAGGTAATGTTCCTCTGCCATCAGCTTTGTCTCTGATTTGTTCAAATAATAGATATCAGTCTTTAGTCCTGACGGTTCTCTTTTTGCACAGCCTATCAGCAACAGAAATAGTAATCCTATCACAGTCAGGGCTGTTTTTCTTTCTTTCTTCATATTTTGCCCCCTATGATGCAATATAGGAAAGTGGAATTTTTACAGTAAAGGTAGTTCCCTTTCCTTCTTCACTGGTCACATGGATAGACCCCTTGTGCATCAATATTGCACTTCTCGTAATAGCAAGACCTAAGCCAGTACCGCCAATTTCTCTGGAATGAGATTTATCCACACGATAAAATCTCTCATAAATATGCTCCAAAGCTTCCTGCGGCATTCCAATACCGGAGTCAGAAACTTCTACTGTAAAATACTGATGATCAGCATCCAAAACTACCTTTACCCATCCACCATCTACATTATATTTGATTGCGTTTTCCACAAGATTAGTAAATGCTAGGTTCATTTTTACTTCATCTATTTCTGCACTGACCTTTCTCCTGCTCTCAAAAACGAGCTTTACATTTGCTCTTGCAGCAATAGGTCCCAAACGCTTTAAAGTCAACTCCAAAATAGCATTGATATCCATGGGCTCTACATTCAGGTCTGCTGACGTTCGTGTCATTTTTACAAGTGACAACAAATCTGTGATGATTTTATTTTCTCTATCTATTTCATCTGCAA
This sequence comes from uncultured Lachnospiraceae bacterium, assembly GCA_945864145.1. Classification (GTDB taxonomy): domain Bacteria; phylum Bacillota; class Clostridia; order Lachnospirales; family Lachnospiraceae; genus COE1. The sequence continues at coordinate 4,212 of CAMBAN010000037.1, forward strand.
TATCTGTCATGAACTCACGATACAGCTGTGCCGGTACATCCTCTTGCGCAAGAAGAGAATCGGCAAGTACCTTCATTGAAGCAAGCGGTGTCTTGAGCTCATGCGACACATTGGAAACGAACTCTTGTCTGGAATCATCTAATACTTTCATTCGTCCAAGCATTTGGTTAAAAGAGTCTCCTATATGTTCTGTTTCCACATACTCTGTTACATGAATTTCTTCATCTGTAAATCCGTTTTTCACTGCATTAATAGACTCTGATATTTTTTCAAAGGGTTTCAATATATACCTGCTTAGGAATACTGCAATACCAAATACCGCAACCGCAATCAACACTTCTATAATAATTGCTCTACTTTGCAGATAGTCATAGCTTGACATAATCGCATCTGTTGATACACTAATGGAAATCACACCTACCACTCTTGTATTTGTTGATACATTCTTTGTCGGTTCTGTCATAGACAGCCTTTCCTCAATCGGTACTGTGATTTCAATATACTCTTTCCCGGAAAGTCTGCTTAAGGAGCCTTCTCCCCGGAAACACCTCATGATATCCTCTGATAGAACCAATTTCCCTTCACTAATACCATAGGTATCCTTAATAATTTTCAAATTATTATCTACAATCAGAACTCGTCCATCATATAAATCTGACAACTGTGACAGTTCTGCATTTACAACTTCGTTTCCATTATCAAGCAAGTAATTATAGGTCAATAAATGGTCTGCCAGAATTTTTATCTGTGTAACAACTTCATTGGTTTTAACAGCAATTGCGTTATCCAGATATCTATCCATGATACCATACTGCATCATCAAGCCCGGCACAAAACCAACGAACATCAATATCAAAAAAATACGAACCCGTAAGCTTCTGACCAGCTTGCTCTGCTTTATTTTTATCCAAAGCGTTTTCACATTACGTGCCTTTCTTTTCGTCTTACTTATCCCTTATAATAATAGCCGACGCCCCACTTTGTATGCACATACTTAGGCTCACTGGGATTTGTTTCAATCTTTTCCCTCAGTCTTCTGATATGTACATCTACTGTACGCACATCACCAGGATAATCTGCTCCCCATACAATTTTCAGCAGATTATCCCTGCTATATACTTTATTAGGATTTAAAACAAGCAATTCTAAAACGTCAAATTCCTTAGCTGTCAGATTAATTTCTACATCATTGATATAGAGACGTCTTCCTTCACAATCCAAGCGAAGGTCACCTGCTTCAATTACCTGTTCTTTCTTTGCCTTTTCAGTTTTAGCTGTCGTACGGCGTATAATCGCCTTCATTCTTGCTTTTACTTCTAAGATATTGAAGGGTTTTGTAATGTAGTCATCGGCACCATATTCCAGTCCCATAATCTTATCCATATCATCACCTTTTGCCGTGAGCATGACAATGGGAACGTCTGAAAATTCTCTAATTTGCTGGCATACCTCCAACCCGGTAAGCTTAGGAAGCATAATATCCAGTAAAATAATATCGTAGTGATTTTGTTTTGCAAGCTCAAGTGCCTCTTCACCATCATATGCGCAGTCTACTTGCATATCATCCTGTTCCAGGCTAAACCGAATACCCTTTACAATCAATTTTTCATCGTCTACTACTAAGACCTTTTTCGCCATAATGTACCTGTCCTTTCCTGCTGCCTCTATATATACTAGTTCACGGTAATCTCTTCTTTTATTTTTTCAAATAAGCCATCCTTAATTCCCTCCACCTGTTTTATCTGTTCGATGGATTGAAAGCTGCCATGTTTACTTCTATAAGCAATAATTGCTGACGCCCTGCTGTCTCCAATACCTGACAGCTGTGTCAATTCTTTTACAGAGGCTGTATTAATGTTGATTTTACTATTATTTATACTTTCGGAATTTTGTAGGATATTACTATTTTGTTGTTTCGTCTCCTCTTTCGTAAGTACCTGTATTTGACTGCCGTCCTGCAAAATGCCTGCCAGATTCAGATAGTTTTCATCCGCTTCCGGTAACATGCCGCCTGCCATAGCGATTGCCTCATACATTCTGCTGCCCTCCGGTATTTCATAAACCCCCGGACACGCTACCGCACCACAAACATGTACATAAATGGTTGTTTGCTGCTCTGTTTTCTCCTCTGTATCATGGGTAAATTCCTGGGAAATCTCGTCCACAACTTCTGTATTCCAAGTAATTTCCTGGTCCTTCGATGTTCCACAGCCCATCAACAGCAATAATAGCATACCAACAAGCAACCCATACTTTTTTCGTCTGCTTTTCTTTTTTATCATGATTTCCTTTCACGATAAAAGCCCCTTTATGCATACCTAGAATTATTCTAAAATAATTACATGTTTAAAACAAGTATTAATTTTTACATTTCAGTTTTCTTTTCCAGGTATGAAACATAGAATTTCTTCACGAAAGAGCCTTTGCTCTGAGTGATTAGAAATTCTTTTCACACTATTCCCATTTAAAGATAACAAAGCCTGCAATAGCCACCAATGCCCCAATACATTTCCTGATACTAAATGCCTGTTGTTCTACGCCAAACCAACCAAAAAGTTCAATTATATAAGCTATGATAAGCTGAGCGATTACAATCAGCATGACTGCTTTTGCCGGTCCTAAGGCATCCATGCTTTTAATAACTGTTAAGGTAATAGCAGCCCCCATAATGCCGCCTGTTAAAAAGTATTTGGGTTCCATTGTGCATAGTGTTTTAAAAGATGACCTGTCCGTACACACCCAGGCAATCATGCAGACTAAAAACGCCGTAAACTGTACAAATGCATTGGCTACCCAGATACTTGTATGCTCTGTTACTTTCGTATTAAAAACACCTTGTATACTCATCAATGCTCCTGATAACAATGCTATAAAAAAACCAATCATATATATAAACCTCCTTTTGTTTATATATATGATTGGAAAAAAGTTTCATTCTTATACCCTTGTATCTGTTTTAGCAGATTTATCAAGTAAAATTGGAAGCAGTTTGTTTCAAAATTATTCCATTTCACCGGAATCTTCATATTCAAGTGCCGGTAACAATTCGATTTCCGGGTCCGGTAATGGTGTCTCAGTTACTATTTCACCGGAAATTTGCGTTTTTATCTTTTCAGAAATTTCTCTGATTTCCGTATTGGCATCTTCTCCATCCCAGACTTTTGCAAAGCAGGTTTCCAATTCCATCCAGAAATTGCTTGCCGCAAGCATTTTCGGAATCGGTACGGAAGTCTCATAATTATCTTGAAATGCTTTTATATAAGTATTGGAATAGCTATCCTGTTTCTGTGCCGGAAGCTTTCCTGTCATGTCAAACAACTCACAGTCTCGGTCTTGCTTCAAGATATATTGAATCAAGTCATTTGCCTTGTCCTTTTTACTCGAATATCCGTTTACCACAAATGCATTTGTTACAGACATGCCATCTGTTGGAAGTTCAGCATTGATTGCCGGCAATTCCGCAATTCCATATTCATAAGTAAAGCTTCCATCCTTTTTTGCTTCCTCTAAGGTTTTCAGGCAATCCCCTGTCGCAATCGTGTAAATCGTTTTTCCTGCTACAAAGTCTTCCATAACGGAATCATAGCTGATTTCATCGGTATCAATAGAAAAGAACTGGTTCATTTCCTGATATACCATCAAGCTCGAAATCGAACCAACATTATAAATATTCACATTGCTTTCGTCATCGCCTGCTGCACCACCTACTGTCAGATAATGCCCTACAAAGAAATAATTATAGAAAATATCAGAAACATCCCATCTAAAGAAATATTCTACATTTTCCGGTACAGAATATCTGTCTGCTACATCCAAAATATCTACGATAGAAGCCGGTATCAGTTCTTTAGCTGAAATTTCTTCCTCCGCCGAAGCTGCAATTTCTTCCAAATAAGTCTGATTATATAATAAAGCTGCAGTTTCAAAATAGAATGGATATCCTACATACTTTCCTTTGTAGGTAACTGCATTTCTCGCTGTATCCGAAAAGCGTGAAGAATCTTCTACTAAGTCCGCTCCCTGAATTTCCGTAGCAAGACCTGCCAAATATGCCTTTTCCAAAGAGTCATTTGTTACAATATATACATCCGGTGTTTCCATGGAATCATCTAAGCTTGCCTGATTGATTTGTTCCAAATACTCCAATCCTGATACGAGATGTAATTCGACACGTGTATCTGTTTCATCATAATACGCAACTGCCTTGCTGTTCAGATAGTCTGTCAGGTTTTCATCCGTATACCATAAGTGAATGGTATCTTTATGACTGATTAAGCCTGCCTCTCCTGTTCTATTATTCCAAAGAGAATTTCCAATCAAAATCACTACAATCAGACAAACACATATAATCAAAACTGACGTCAATCGCTTTTTAAAGTTCATGCTTTCACTCCATAACAAAGATTATGCAAGACACTCCTCTAAAATCGCAATCATATCATCGACATTTTCTTTTGAAACAATCAAAGCCGGAATAAAACGGATTACCTGAGTTCCTGCATTTATCAGCAATAAGCCTCTCTCTAATGCTTTATTAATAATCTCACTTACCGGCTTATCAAATGCTAAGCCCTGCATCAGACCAAGTCCTCTTCTTGCCTTTATGAAATCATATTTTAACACAAGTTCATCCAATTTACCAGCCAGATATTCTCCGACTTCATTTACATTATCTAAAACCTTTTGTTCTTCAAACAAATCAAGTACCTTGGAAATTGCTGTACAAGCTAAAGGATTTCCACCGTAAGTAGTTCCATGGTCGCCGCTTGTCAGCGAATTCTGTGCTACTTTTTCAGTCATCAGAAAGGCTCCTACAGGAATACCACAACCAATTGCCTTTGCACAGGTCATAATATCCGGTTTTACCCCGTATCGCTGCCATGCAAACATCGTTCCTGTTCTACCCATACCACACTGGATTTCATCTAAAATAAGAAGAATATCTTTTTCTTCACAAAGTGCTTTTACCTGTTTTAAGAAATCTTCTGTTACAGGATGTATACCGCCCTCACCCTGTACTGTTTCCATGATAATTGCACAGGTTTTGTCTGTCACCTGAGCCTTTACGCTCTCAAAATCATTTAATGTCGCATATTTGATATTAGGAATCAACGGCTCAAAAGCTTCTCTGTAATGTGGATTTCCTGTTACAGAAAGTGCTCCCATCGTTCTTCCATGGAAAGAATGTTCCATTGCAATAATTTCATGATCTGTACGGCCATCCTTTAAATAAGCATATTTTTTTGCTGCCTTTAAAGCTCCCTCTATCGCTTCTGCACCACTATTGGTATAGAAAACCCTGTCCATACCTGATACTTTCTTTAATTTTTTGGCGGCCTCAATTGCCGGCACATTATAATAATAATTAGAAGTATGAATGACTTTATCAATCTGTGCCTTAAGCGCATCATTATATGCCTTATTGTTATAGCCTAATGCAAAAACAGCAATGCCTGAAACAAAATCCAAATATTTTTTTCCATTAATATCGTAAAGATATACGCCATCCCCTTTATCCCATACAATCTGATAACGATTGTAGGTATGTAAAAGGTCACGTTCTGCTTCTTCTATATATTCCTGCATATTCATATATCTGTTCCTCCTATTCGGCTTCATCATCTCTCACAATTGCTGTACCGACACCGTCTTTAGTAAAGATTTCCAATAACAGGCAATGTGGAATTCTACCATCTAAAATATGTACACGGTTTACGCCATTTTTTACCGCTGAAGTACAGTTTGCCAATTTGGGAAGCATACCACCACCAATATATCCATCAGCGATTAACTTATCAGCAGCAGATGCTGTTAATCTGGAAATGAAAGAATTCTTATCATTAATATCCTTATATAAGCCTTCAATATCTGTTAAAAATGCCAGTTTTTCAGCGCCAACTGCCTTTGCAATCGCACATGCCGCATCGTCTGCATTGATATTATAAGTTTGGAAATTATCATCCAGACCGATTGGTGCAACAATTGGTAAAAAGTCCTTCTCCAGCATGTCGTAAAGAACCTTTGGATTTACCTCTTTAATATCACCAACAAAACCAATATCCTGTCCGTCTGCATACTTCTTATCTACTTTTAAAAGTCCACCATCCTTACCACTGATACCAACAGCCTTTACACCAAGCTCCTGTACCATCGTAACAAGGCTCTTATTTACCTTATTTAATACCATTTCTGCAATTTCCATGGTTTCTTCATCTGTGACACGAAGACCATTAATAAACTGTGCTTCTTTACCTACTTTACCAACCCAACGGCTGATTTCTTTTCCGCCTCCATGAACAATAATGGGCTTAAATCCAACAAGTTTTAACAGTGTAACATCTTTGATAACATTTTTCTGTAATTCTTCATTGCTCATAGCACTTCCGCCATATTTCACAACGATGATTTTTCTATTAAATCTTTGAATATACGGCAATGCCTCAATTAAAACTTCTGCCTTGGATAAAATATTTTCCATATTTTTATTGTCTAATCTTGTTTCCATTTTCTTACCTGAACCTCTCTATTATGAACGATAATCTGCATTAATCTTTACGTAATCGTAAGTTAAATCACAACCCCATGCAGTGGCTTCGTCTGCTCCTTCATGCATATCTGCAAAAACAGTTACCGCATCAGCCTGCATGATTTTAAGCGCTATTTCCTCATCAAAATCAAGTGGCGTACCATGGTCAAATACTTGAATTTTTCCATTTGCACTCTCAAAGAAAAGCTCTACATTATTTTGATCAAACTGTGCTCCCGAATACCCCATAGCACACAGAAAACGTCCAAAGTTTGCATCGCAGCCATAAATCGCAGCTTTAGAAAGGTTAGAACCCACAATTGCCCTTGAAAGTGTCTTGGCATCTTCCTTACTTTTTGCATGAACCACTTTTGCTTCAAACAGCTTTGTTGCACCTTCTCCGTCACCAGCCATCTTCTTTGCAAGATAGGTATTCACATAGTGCAATGCCTCAAAAAATGCTTCATAGGATGCATCTTTTTGAGTAATTTCTTTATTACCTGCCATTCCATTAGCCAGTACAAGACAGGTATCATTGGTAGAAGTATCTCCATCTACTGTAATCATATTGTAGGTATCTGCCACACTTGTACTAAGTGCTTCCTGTAAAAGCTCCTTAGAAATTGCTATATCTGTCGTTATATAGGCAAGCATGGTACACATATTAGGGTGAATCATACCTGAACCCTTACACATACCACCAACCGTAACTGTTTTGCCATCGAGTTCAAAAATAACAGCAATCTCCTTTGATACTGTATCTGTCGTCATAATGGATTGTGCCGCAATATGACCGGCTTCTATGGTTGACTGCTTTGCTTTTGCAAGTGCTTCAATACCTGCATTTATTTTATCCATAGGAAGCTGCATACCAATTACACCTGTAGAGCCTACCAGCACAGCATTTTCAGGAATAGCTAACAATTTTGCTGCTGTAGCTGCTTCCTCTGCACAGTAGTCCATCCCCTGCTTGCCCGTACAGGCATTGGCAATACCTGCGTTTACCACAACAGCCTGTACATATGGACTGTTGGTAACAATTTCTTTATCCCATAAAACAGGAGCTGCCTTTACCACATTTGTCGTAAAAGTACCGGCTGCCTTACATGGAGTCTGGCTGTAAATCATCGCCATATCCTTACGGTCTTTATATTTAATGCCTGCTTCTGTACCAGCTGCCTCAAATCCTTTTGCTGCGGTTACACCGCCTTCGATTATTTTCATCCCTTTACCTCATCTTTCTACTTATTATAAGTAATCTTGTTTTGTTCATTTAAATTGAAATCATAATTATTTATATCTTCTCTTTCCAGCCATCCAACATGATGCCAGAAAGAATTACCAATATCATTTTGCGTAAATGCAAGCAGGGTTACATTATTAATCTGTTCTTTTTTCAAAGCCTCCAGACAATAACCAACCATCGCTTTACCAATGCCTCTTCGTCGGTAATCCGGGTCTACACATACATGATAGAAACAGCCACGTCTGCCATCATGTCCGCATAAAATTGCGCCTACTATTTTACCGTCCTCTATAGCTACCACACTTGTGGAAGGGTTCCTTTTTAAAAATCTGGCAATTCCGTCATAAGAGTCATCTATACTTCTAATGGCAAAGCCTTTTATGCGCATCCATAATGCATATACCTGCTCATAATCATCTATTGTCATTTCTCTGATTTCCATATTTTTCTATCCTTTACTACCCATTTTGCTCTTTTCCCAAAAGAGCTTAACCTATATCATAGTCCATTGCTTACATAAATACAACACTTTTTCGAATAATTATTCTCTTGTATTCATTTTGCATATTTGTATTTTTATGCACTCATATATGAATATTATGCATAGTCCCTATTCTTAATTTTACGTTTTTTCTCTATTTTGTCAATATAAAATGTATAATTTTTCACTTGATTTATTTTGTGATATATTGTATATTATTTTCATACTCAAAAGAAAGCAAAGCAAAATGCATGAAAATACATAACATTTTGTAAACTACAAGAAAGAAGGATCAACTATTATGAAAGAAAAAGTAATTTTAGCGTATTCAGGTGGACTTGATACAACAGCTATCATTCCATGGTTAAAGGAGAACTTCGATTATGAAGTTGTTTGTGTCTGCATCGACTGTGGACAGGAGGAAGAACTTGACGGTCTGGAAGAGAGAGCAAAATTCTGTGGAGCCGAAAAACTCTATATTGAACATGTAACAGATGAATTTTGCGATGAATATATTGTTCCATGTGTACAGGCAAATGCTATTTATGAAAACAAATACCTTTTAGGTACTTCTATGGCTAGACCATTAATTGCAAAGAAGCTTGTTGAAATCGCAAGAAAAGAAGGTGCTGTAGCAATCTGCCATGGTGCAACAGGAAAAGGAAATGACCAGATTCGTTTTGAATTAGGTATTAAAGCACTTGCTCCTGATATTAAGATTATCGCAGCATGGAGAAATGACAAATGGACAATGGATTCTCGTGAGTCAGAAATTGAATATTGTAAGGCTCATGGCATTGACCTTCCATTCTCTGCTGACTCTTCTTACAGCCGTGACCGTAATATCTGGCATATCAGCCATGAAGGCTTGGAGTTAGAAGATCCTGCAAACGAGCCAAACTATGATCACTTATTAGTATTAAGCCAGACTCCTGAAAAAGCTCCGGACGAGGGTGAATATGTAAGCATCAGCTTTGAAAAAGGTGTTCCTACTGCTGTAAATGGTGAGAAAATGAAGGTTTCTGATATCATCCGTACCTTAAATAAATTAGGTGGAAAGCATGGTATCGGTATTATTGATATCGTTGAGAACCGTGTCGTTGGTATGAAATCCCGTGGTGTATATGAGACTCCTGGCGGAACTATTCTTATGGAAGCTCATCAGCAGTTAGAGGAGTTAATCCTTGACCGTGATACTTACACCTTAAAGAAAGAAATGGGTAATAAATTAGCTGATACTGTATACGAAGGAAAATGGTTCACTCCAAAGCGTGAAGCAATTCAGGCCTTCATCGAAAAAACACAGGAATATGTAACCGGCGAAGTTAAATTCAAGCTTTACAAGGGCAATATTATCAAAGCCGGCGAAACAAGCCCATATTCTTTATATAATGAAAGCATTGCTTCCTTCAAAACAGGTGATTTGTATGACCACCATGATGCAGAAGGATTTATCAATCTCTTTGGACTTTCAAGCAAGGTTCGTGCTATGAAAATGCAGGAAGTAGAAAAGAATACTAAATAATCCATAAAATCATAAATACATACTTTCAAATCTCCGGGTTTCAATGCTATAATGAAACTCGGAGATTATTTTTTACTCATTCACATAGGATAAAAATTCTGGAGGTTTTTTCATGGTTGTAGTTGGCATCATAGCAGGATTTCTTCTTATCATGAATCTGATTGGTTTTTTTAGTATGGGAATCGACAAAAAGAGAGCCACAAAAAAAATGTGGCGCATCCCGGAAGCTACTCTTTTCATGATTGCTATACTTGGCGGCAGTGTTGGCTCCCTTGCCGGCATGCGTTTTTTCCATCATAAAACACGCCATTGGTATTTTGTTTACGGTATGCCCACTATTTTAATCATTCAGATAGTTGCAACCATCCTGCTGCTTTTTTATTCCCCTATTCAGTTTTACATTATGTAATTTCAAATTTGTATCCGTCGGAGGTTATCGTATGCATATAGCTATTTGTGATGATAATATTGCTGACCGTAAGCACTTGGAAAGATTGCTTTCCAGAGAGTCAGATAAACGTCAGGGAACGCCTAACTTATTATATGTAGACAGTTATGGCGACTGGGATAATTTTTTCCATAATCCCTTTTTATATGATATGTTTTTTATTGATATGGTGTCCAAGCCTGACTTAGCTAAGAAAATGGTTCTGAAGTTGAGAGAAATGGATATTGATGCACCAATTGTCATGTATTCTTCTAAAATTGATTATGAATCTGTACCAGGTCTTCCAGAGGACATTGTATTCATGAAAAAGCCTTATATTCCTGACCCGTTACCGGAATTGCTTAAGCTTGGAGATGCTCATGTAATTGGACATATTGAGACAATTCCTCTTCATTGTCCTGAGGATATCCATGCCATAGCGATACGAGATATTTTCTACGTATATACAACAAAAGAGAACCGTTTCATGCTTTGCATGAAAAATGGCTCTCTCATTGAAATCGGCGAGGATATAGGAGCAATACAGCAGGCGCTTGCCCCTTATCATGAATTTACCCGCATCAGTAAAAAGGTCATTGTAAATATGAAGCTTGTTACTTTAATCACACCATTCTCTATCATGATGCAGGATTACAGGGAATTTCACTATTCCCCATTTCGCTATAAGGAAATGAAAGAGGCAAAAGCCTCTGTAGACGATTATCAATAGTCTATAAGGTTACAATGACACCACCGTCATTTGCATACATACTGCTGACACCAGCAGTATCCATGATAAGAACGTCTTTAAAATTGCCCTTGGCTAAAAGTTGCTCTTTTACGCTGAGGGCTCTTTCTTTGTTGTTACAATGTGTAATCATCAATGTTTTTTTCTCACTTTCTTTTGCATCCTTCATCACACATTCTACCATTTTAGCCAAAGCCTTTTTCATACCGATGCATTGTCCCAGTTGAATGATAGAGCCATTGTCAGCGCCCATGACTGGTTTGATATTCAATGTAGAAGCAACAAGTGCTTTCACTCCGGAAAGTCTGCCGTTTTTGCGAAGTGTCTCTAAAGAATCCAATACAAAATAAGTATTCATCTCTCTTTTATAAGCTTCTACCTTTTCACATATCTCTGGGAAGGAAAGTCCCTCTTCTTCAAACTCTACAATCTTTTTTACAATCTGGGTTTCACCACAAGAGGCTGATCTGGAATCAAATACATAAATATCTTTCTCTCCACAATTTTCATGATATAAGCTTTTTCCCAGTACTGCACTATTGTAGCTGCCACTCAACTGTGAAGATAGGGTCACTGCATACACACGCTCTGCTTCTGTCTGATATGCCTGCATAAATCGATCCGGCGACGGACATGCCGATTTAGGACAAGTCGGACACTCAGCTACCACTTTCAGAAATTCCTTTTGGTCAAAGTCTGCATCATCTTCTTTTTCATAGGAATCACCAACGATTAAAGTTAAAGGTACTATTTCAAAACGGGAGTCTTTTTTCCACTCTTCCGGTAATTCGCAACAGCTATCTACAACGATTTTATAACTCATCTTTTCATTTCCTCTTGCATTTTTATTTACTATTTTACGTAGTTTTCATTACTATATAATATGTTAACATATTACTTTCTATTTGAAAAGGGTTTTATGAAAGTTATCGACATTTCAGGAAAAATTTAATATAATTTAACTATTATTTCTATTGAACAAAAAGGAGCTTACCATGATAGCCTTACAAATAAAAAGCACCAAGCAAATCATGAATGCACTATTGGCCACTGAAACCTTTGATACTTTTTTTACAGAAAGTGTTTCCCTTACGACCTTTAACACATTCCATATAGATGGGCATTTGGAAAAGGATTTTTATACTCAGGAGGAAATTGATGCACTCGGCGGTACACTTCCCGTCTTTTCCTGTTGGAAGGAACTTCGCCCTGTGTGTTTTAGCCTGATTAAAGGAAGAAAAACTCCCGTCAATTTCCGTTTTGTATTACTTGCTTCTGATAAAATGCTCGAAGAAATCACCTCTGCCCCGGAATGTGAAGTTGCATCAAATCTGATTCGTTCTTTGGTATTGAACGTTCGCTATGAAAATGGTGTAGTGACCTTAATCACAGGCACTTCCTTTACCACCTTTCTATTGGATAAAAGTGTAGAACAGCTTTGGGACAACTACATAAAAAGCTTTTTAGCAGCTTTGCAAATTGATTTTGAAATCTTATAATCACAAAAAAGTGACTGTACCATTGCTTTGTACAGTCACTTTTTTTATGCTTTTGTTGTCTTTGATTTAAAAATCAAACTGGCCAGATAGCCAAATATCAATGCTGCAGAGCATCCTACAGCTCCGTTGGTGAAACCACCCTTAAACAAACCGATAAATCCTTCCTTGTCTACTGCTTCCTTAATTCCTTTCATCAGGATATTTCCATATCCTAACAGAGGAACATTCGCCCCGGCACCTGCATACTCTGCAAAAGGCTCATACCAGCCAAAAAAGCTAATGAGTGCTCCAAGGCAAACTAACAGTACCATGACTCTTCCAGGAAGCATCTTTGTGCGGTCTAACAGGATTTGTGATAAGGCACAAATCAGACCTCCTACCCAAAATGCATTTACATAGTCCATCATAATCCTTACACCTCTTTTTCAAGTTCATTCTTATGGTGTCCTATCAGGCGCTATCTTATACGCTTTGTTTCCCTGCAATTTCCTCAACAATCTGTCTTATCGTTTTATTTTCACAGTCAATGGTAAGTGATGCATACTTTTCATAAAGCGGAATTCTTTCGTCATATAAATCTTTTAAAGTCTGACCATCCTTTAATACTACACCACGCTTTGCCAAATCGCCAAGTCGTTCCGCAATTGCTTCATGAGAAAGCTTTAAATAGCACACTGTACCAATTGTATTCAGATAATTCATGGCTTTTTCACTGTAAACGGCACTACCGCCTGTAGCAAGTACCGTATTTTTTATCCGAATCGTACTGTTTACCCGTTCTTCAATTTTCAAAAACCCGTCTGAGCCAAACTCTTCAATCAGCTCATGAAGCTTTTTCCCTTCTTCCTCCTGAATAACCAAGTCAGAATCCTGAAAGGACATACCAAGATTTTTGGCAAGTACCACACCTACTGTGCTTTTCCCTGCTCCCGGCATACCGATTAATATTATGTTTTTCATACACTTAATTCTTTCTCTTATTGCTTATTTTAAATAGGCTGTAACTTCTACCTCACATAGAACTCCCTTTGGTAAGTCCTTAACAGCGACGCAGCTTCTTGCAGGATTCTGTGTAAAATACTTTGCATACACTTCATTAAATGCTGCAAAATCTGCAATATCAGCTAAGAAACAGGTTGTTTTAATAACGTTATCGTAACTTACTCCCGCTGCCTCTAAAATAGCACCCACATTTTTCATAGACTGTTCTGCCTGACCTACAATGTCAGTTGCTTCCACATTGCCTGTTGCAGGGTTAATAGGAATCTGACCTGATGCAAATAACATATCTCCTGCGATAACTGCCTGTGAATATGGTCCGATTGCTGCCGGTGCTTTATCTGTACTAATCTTCTTTAACATGACTATTTCCTCCATTTTGTTCTATTTATTTTCATCCTCAAATTCAACTGTCACATAAAATCCTCTTTCGTTTTCTATCACAGAAAGAACTTTTCCGCTTTTTTGCAAAAGTCTTTCACGAAAAGGGATATTCCCTGACATTGCAAGTGAAGGGTCTATCGTATAATAATAATTACTTGGAAGCACGCCTTCTGAAATCGTAACAGTCTGTCCTTCCTGTACAAGTCCCGGGCGTTCCATCTTAAACTCCATCTGACGCATAAAAATCTCCCGATACCATAATTTTTCTTTAAAAAGAGTTCACAACACATCATTGTGAACTCTTGAAATTACCTTTTAGATTTCAACAACCCATCCTTCAGGAGCTTTGATTCTGCCCATCTGGATACCTGTTAATGTATCATATAACTTCTTGGTTACAGGTCCCATCTCATTCATACCACTTGGTAAGCAGATTTCCTTGCCATGGTCTACAATCTTTCCTACAGGGGAGATAACTGCCGCAGTACCACAAAGACCACACTCTGCAAAGTCCTTTACTTCCTCAAACAGCACTTCTCTTTCCTCTACCTCTAAACCTAAATACTCTTTTGCAACAATCATCAAAGAACGACGTGTAATAGATGGTAAAATGCTGTCTGACTTAGGTGTAACAACCTTGTTATCCTTTGTAACAAATAAGAAGTTTGCACCACCTGTTTCCTCTACCTTTGTTCTGGTAGCAGGGTCTAAGTACATATTTTCATCAAAGCCGTTCTTATGTGCTGTAACAATGGCATGTAAGCTCATTGCATAGTTTAAACCAGCCTTGATATTACCTGTTCCATGTGGTGCTGCACGGTCAAAATCACTGACACAGATAGTAATAGGCTTTGCGCCGCCCTTAAAATATGGACCTACAGGAGTTGTGAAAATTCTGAACTGGTACTCGTCTGCAGGCTTTACACCAATTACAGGATTAGAACCAAACATATATGGACGAATATATAAGGTTGCACCTGAGCCAAATGGAGGAACATATGCTTCATTTGCCTTAACAACCTGCTTTACAGCCTCAATAAAACGTCCTTCCGGTAAGGTTGGCATCTCTAATCTGACACAGCTGTCATGCATACGCTGCTCATTTAAGTCCGGACGGAACACTACAATACGTCCATCCTCAGTTGTATATGCTTTTAAGCCTTCAAAACATGTCTGTGCATACTGAAATACACCTGCACATTCATTTAAGACAATATTTGCGTCCTCAGTCAGTGCGCCCTCATCCCAAGCGCCGTTTTTATAATTAGTTACATATCTTTTCTCTGTCTGATGGTATCCAAAGCCAAGTCCAGACCAATCAATATCTTTCTTCTCCATGGATTTATCTCCCTTTCCGAATTATTATTAAATATTATTAACCTTACGTTAAAAAAAGTCAACCATAATCCCGGAACAAATCCCCCAAAAGATACGTTTTTTTTGCATTTTTTAACCTTGAATTATGGTTACTATTCCTTATAGTTATATTACTGTTTATTCTTTTTTCTTTCATATTTATAGAAGTAGTACGCAAGGTCAAAATAGGTCTGTTCATCGCTGTCTCCGGTAATCTCCCAATCAGAAAGCTTATCCAGATTTGGAAAATGTGCATCTGCCTGATAAGAAAAATCTATCTTGGTCACATGCACAGTATCACAGTAAGGAAGCATTTGTGTATATATCTCTTCGCCGCCAATAACAAAGATATCCTCCGTATCATAAGGCTTTAGCGCTTCCATCAATTCCTCGATGGAATGTACTAAAATAGCACCTTTTACCTTTAATGATTTATTTCTGGTCAGAATGATATTGGTTCGTCCTGCAAGTGGCTGCCCTTGCGGCAAAGTAGCAAGTGTCTTTCTGCCCATGACCACAACCTTTCCCATTGTGACCTCTCGAAAGAACTTCTGGTCGCTTGGTATTTGTACCAAAAGTCCTCCCTTGTTGCCAATCGCCCAATTCTCATCCACTGCTACTATCATGTTCATATCTTATTAACCGTACCTTTCTTTAGTTATCCCACTTATCACTAAGTGCATTAATCTGGTCTGCGAATTTCGCCAAATCCTTATTTGCCCTTCCCTCATTTTTCTGAATAACAGAAAGCAGTCTGTGTCCTGCTGCCAAAAGTCGCTGAAATACATCTGATACCACATAAACACGTTTCTTTACTGCTACAGGTGCTGCCTCATATTCTACCATATTGGTTGCAAGGTCAAACCGCGTACCGGAGTAAGGTGCCATTGCCTGATAGCCATGTTCACTCCTGAGGCAGTTGACAAATAAGTTACATACACTGTCCTCTCCATGCACGACAAAAACACGGTCCAGATGTTCAAATGCATTGACCCATTCCAGTAAACCGTTTTTATCTGCGTGTCCGCTAAGCCCCGGCAGTTGCATGATTTTTGCCATAACGTCTATTGTTTCTCCAAACAGCTTTACCTCTTTTGCTCCATCAATCAACACTCTTCCCAAAGTGCCTGCTGCCTGATAACCGACAAACAAAATCGTGCACTCCGGTCTCCACAAATTGTGCTTTAAATGATGTCTGATACGACCTGCCTCACACATACCACTTGCAGAAATAATTACCTTTGGCTTATCATCAAAATTTATCATCTTAGATTCATCACTGGTAATAGAAAGCTTTAAACCTTTAAATTTAATCGGATTAATTCCTTTATTCACAAGCTCCATCGCTTCTTCATCAAAACAGCTGTAAATATTTTTCTGAAAAACACCTGTTGCCTCTACCGCTAACGGACTATCGACGTAGACTTCAAATTCCGGATAATTTTTTACCAGCTTATCCTCTTTAATTTTTCTGATAAAATATAAAATCTCCTGTGTTCTTCCAACTGCAAAGGAAGGAATCACTACATTACCGCCTTTTGCAAAGGTTTCATCAATGACCTTTGCAAGGTCTGACACATAGTCAGGCTTTGTCGTTGTATGCAGTCTGTCCCCGTAGGTAGACTCCATAACCACATAATCTGCCTCTTTTGTATAAATCGGGTCTTTAATCAGTGGTTGATCCTTATTTCCAATATCTCCTGAAAATACAATTTTTTTAGAAATGTCCCCTTCTGTCAACCATATTTCTATACTGGCTGAGCCAAGTAAATGTCCCACATCGGTAAAGCGTATCTGAACACCTTCACAAACATCTACCATACTTTCATAAGAGCATGGTACCAGACGTTTGATGATACCATCTGCATCTTCCATCGTATACGCCGGTTCTATCGGTTCTGTTCCTGCATGTCTTTTTGCCTTTCTGTTTTTCCATTCTGCCTCCTGCATTTGGATATGGGCACAGTCACGCAACATAATCGAACACAAATCTGATGACGCCTCTGTCGTAAAAATCTGCCCCCGAAATCCCCTTGCATAAAGAAGCGGCAAATTACCGGAATGGTCTACATGTGCATGTGTTAGAAATACATAGTCAATCTGAGATTCCGGTACCGGCAGTTGACAGCATTCAAAAGGATTTGCCCCTTGCTGCATACCATAATCTACCAACATATTTTTCCCACAAGCCTGTATAAAATGACTGCTTCCTGTTACCTGATGATCCGCCCCAATAAATGTTAATTTCATATCCCGTTCTCATACCTTTCTATCAATAAGAAAAACACTTTTACACTATATTAATAGTGTATCACATTTCTATCTATATTTCCTATTATTATATCTAATTCTTATATTCTTATTTTTTTTCACATCACTTTGTTGTAAAATAATACTATAATTTTCTACCTAATCTGAAGAAAAGAGGGAAGTCTATGAAATTTAACAATGGTCGCTGGCTGCTCCAGGAAGGAACTGCCAGTTTTTCGCCTTCACTGGCACACACGATAAAGAAAGAAGCTACAAAAGTAACCATTTGCGCACCAACACATCCTGTCAATCATCGTGGGGAAATGATTGATGGTGTAAATCTGACCCTTATCATTACTTCTCCTATGGAGAATATTTTACGTGTACAAACCTATCATCACGTTGGCAGTATACAAAACAACAGACCGGATTTTGCCCTTCATACAGGCTCCGTTTCTCTTCATACGGTAGAAACTGACGATTGTGTCATTATTTCCAGTGGCGCTGTGTCATTGGAAATCGGCAAAAAAAACTGGTATATGAAATACTATAGAGACGGCGTATGTCTTACTTCCTCTTCACAGGGAGACCTTGCTCTTATAAAACGCAATTGGCATGGACTTTACTATGATAAATCAGGAGACGGTGAAGATACCTATATCCGTCAGCAGTTAAGTATTGGTGTTGATGAATGTATTTATGGCTTAGGGGAACGTTTTACTCCTTTTGTAAAAAACGGACAAAGTGTTGATTGCTGGAATATGGATGGTGGAACCAGTACAGAGCAGTCTTACAAAAATATTCCTTTTTTCATCTCCAATAAAGGCTATGGCGTATTAGTAAATCACTCTGAAAATGTCTCCTTCGAGATTGGTTCCGAATATGTGACACGTACGTCATTTTCTGTAAAAGGAGGCTACTTAGACTATTTCCTTATCGGTGGTCAAACAATGAAAGAGGTTCTTACTCACTACACCACTCTGGCAGGAAAGCCTTCTCTTCCACCCGCATGGACCTTCGGTTTGTGGCTTTCTACTTCCTTTACGACAAGCTACGACGAAGAGACTGTTATGAGCTTTATCGACGGTATGCTGGACAGGGGCATTCCGCTTCGCACCTTCCACTTTGACTGTTTTTGGATGAAGGGCTTTCATTGGAGCGAATTCATTTGGGATGCAGATACTTTTCCGGACCCGGCCGGAATGCTAAAACGAATCAAAGCCAAAGGGCTCTCCGTTTGTGTATGGATTAATCCTTATATTGGACAAGAGGCTGAAATTTTTAAAGAAGGTATGGAAAAAGGATACTTCTTAAAGCGCTCTGATGGACAGATTTGGCAATGGGATATGTGGCAGCCTGGTATGGCAATTGTTGATTTTACAAATCCTGCTGCCTATAGCTGGTATCAGCAAAAGCTGGAAACACTGTTAGATATGGGAGTAGACTGTTTTAAAACAGATTTCGGTGAACGTATCCCTACTGATGCTGTATATTTTGATGGCTCTGACCCTACATGTATGCATAATTACTATACTTATTTGTATAATCAGTGTGTCTACGAGCTTTTAGAAAGAAAACGCGGGAAAGGACAGGCTGTTCTATTTGCCCGTTCTGCCACTGTTGGTTGCCAGAAGTTTCCGGTGCACTGGGGCGGTGACTGTTTCTCAAACTATGAGTCCATGGCAGAAAGTCTGCGTGGTGGTCTTTCTCTTTGCATGTCAGGATTTGGTTATTGGGCTCATGATATCGGTGGCTTTGAAAACACCTCTACTGCCGATGTCTATAAACGTTGGGTGGCCTTTGGACTACTTTCCTCCCATAGTCGCTTGCACGGAAGCTCCTCTTATCGTGTTCCCTGGAACTATGATGAGGAAGCGGTTGATGTAGTGCGCTTCTTTACCAGATTAAAGGCTAAGCTCATGCCATACCTCTACGAAGCTGCCATTTATACTTCTCATTTTGGTATTCCTATGATGCGCAGTATGGTTATGGAATTTACCTCAGATAAGACTTGCGCTTATCTGGATAAACAATATATGCTGGGTAACAGACTTTTAGTCGCTCCGATTTTTAATGAGAACGGCATTGCAAGCTACTACCTGCCAAAGGGTATCTGGACACACTTATTAACAGGTAAGGAATACAAGGGAGGCACCTGGTACGAGGAGCAGTATGATTACTTCAGTCTGCCACTTATGGTAAGAGAAAACTCCATCATTGTTTTAGGTGACTGCGACAGTAAGCCTGATTACGACTATGCAAATCATTGTGAAGTCCGTATTTATGCACTCCATGATGGCAAAAAAATTGACACTACTGTCTATTCCGTGGAACAAAAGGAGGAACTTTTCATCAGTGCCAGAAGAGATGGACATACCATTACCATTACTGCTGATGGCTTTAAGCCCTACAAACTACGCATGGTAAATATGCATGCCAAGCATGCCGTCAACGGCTTTATCATCACAGAAGGAAATGACACACTTGTCACTCCTGATGCCGGTGCCAATGTGATTGAGATTATATTTTAAAAAAAGGGGCTGTGAAAAAAGCACTTGATGCTGGAACAGTTCCCTAAATAGCAA
>CAMBAN010000038.1 GCA_945864145.1 uncultured Lachnospiraceae bacterium
ATGAAATATGGCATGATATTTCCAATATAAAAATGACAGGAAATCTTGTTGTGAAAGGTGAATATGTTGACAATATTGCAACTCTGGAAAGTGACGCTTATGTCGTTATTTCACAACAGGATGTGGAACAGAAAAAACCATTAATGCTGGCAGAAGGAACCTTTACCCATAAGGCAAGGCTGACCGTTACAGAAGGAGATATTTATCCTGATGAAGAACTTGCAGGAAAGGGAGAAAAGTTAACCTACTGTGTTTCTTTGGAAAGTAATAATCTTTCGCCGGAGGATATGACCAATTTGCGTATCTATAATACAAAGGAAAATGCAACGGTATGGAGCTATACAGATGGAACATGGCAGGAGCTTTCAGCAGAACAGAAGGGACATTATTTACAATTTTCCATGAAAGGAAAGGAAGGCGTATTTTGTGTGGTAGAAAAGGTACGTGATATCAAAAAAATCATCATGATTGTTTTATATGTTGCAGGTTGTGCATTGCTCATATGGTTGGTTGGCGGTATAATCAAAAAAAGAAAAAGAAAGAAACGCAACCGGGTGGAGGAAAAAAATGAAGTATGATGTTTTGATTATCGGTTCAGGTCCGGCAGGACTTGGTGCAGCAATATATGGTGCCAGAGCAGGCTTAAAAATAGCAGTTTTTGATAAGAGTCCGATTAGTGGAGGACAGGTGTTGACCACGTATGAGGTAGATAACTATTTGGGTTTGCCTGGCATTAGTGGAGGCGACTTGAGTGAGAAATTCCGACAGCACGCAGATGCATTGCAGGTGCCGTTTATTACAGAAGAGGTAGTGGAAATTCGTGTGGAAAAGGATACCAGGTATATAGTAACCAGTCAGGCAACCTATGAAACAAGGACAATTATCCTTGCAACAGGTGCTCATCATGCAAAACTTCATGTGAAAGGTGAGCAAGAGCTTGCAGGTATGGGAGTATCTTATTGTGCGACCTGTGATGGAGCTTTCTTTAAGAAAAGAACAGTTGCAGTAATTGGTGGTGGAGATGTAGCAGTAGAAGATGCCATTTTCTTAGCGGGTCTTTGCAAAAAGGTCTATTTGATACACAGAAGAGACGAACTCCGAGCAGCAAAGAGCTTACAGAAAAAACTGTTTGCATTGGATAATGTGGAACTTTGCTGGAATGAAACTGCAACGGAAATTTTCGGTGAGGATTGTGTAGAAGGTATCAGACTGAAAAATACAAAATCAGGAGAGGCTTCAGAGCTTGCTGTAGATGGTGTATTTATTGCAGTTGGTATCAATCCGGAAACAGAGTTGTTTCAAAATATCGTAGATATGGATGAAAAGGGATATATCATTGCCGGAGAAGATTGCAAGACCTCCTGTGAGGGTATTTTTGCAGCGGGAGATATTAGAAAAAAGCAGCTTCGCCAAATTATTACAGCAGTGGCAGACGGTGCCAATGCAATTGCAAGTGTACAAAACTTCTTTCATAGTTAGATAATTTGATGCTTTCTCATTGAAAAGTCTTTACAAATCGTTGATTGAGCTCCCACTTTTTGCTATCATTATAGGTAGAATGGTAGGAAAAGGGGAGCTTTTTATTAGCAAGGAAGCTTGCTTTACTAATGAGGCTGATAACATGTGGGAAAATAAGAAAGCATTTAGAAATACAGAAGGGTTGGACAAACTCTTAACAGTTACTTTTTATGCATTTTTGTGTGCAATTATAGGTATTACGATTTGGATTTGGGTGGAAGCACCAACACAGCAGATTTTTGATGATGTTGCTAATAATGATGTATGGTTCGGAAATGACTGGCATTACGTAGATGAAAAGGTCAATGTGGTTACGAAAGATAAAGTGAGTACTCATGGAGAAGACTATATTAAAGTAAATGCTGAAAACGGAAAAGCTGTGATAGAGAAAAATGCAGAAAGAAATGTAGCCAGTAATGAGTATCTGATGTTTCGTACCAGTGCAGAGTCAGTAAAAATTTATATCAATAATGAGCTTTTGTATCACAGACGATATCAAAAGATATATGAACCCTATGCATATAAAATGTATATCCTGCATCAGATACCGGTAACCAATTTGAAAAAGGGAGATGTAGTACGTATAGAATTGCAGTCAGAAGTACAAAGCTCCTTTATTATGCAATATCTGGCGATAGGAGACAGATACAGCCTGTTACTGTATGTGGTTACAAATGCGAAAAGCTCTTTGTTTGTTTGCATAATTGCTGTCATATTAATCATTTTGAATGTAATTGTATGTCATTCAGATGTTATGGCTGATAAGAGCAAACGTACGAAATCTTTGCGCTGGACGAGTTCCTTTTTGGTAGTTTCCATTGTATATATCAGTATGGATGCCGGTTATATGGATATTTTTTTAGGCAGAATGGCAATATCCAGCTGGCTGAGAAATATTTCCTTTTTGATGCTTCCGATGCCATTTATCATGTACACACAAAGTGCATTTTTCCCGGGGCATCAAAGATATGGAACCTTAAGCACTATCAATTTTGTGGTTGTGGTACTAAGTGTTTTAGGGTATATTGGATTTGCTTTTGAACTTTCAAATGCCTTTGTTCTGATTCATTTGATTATTATTACAGGACTCATTATGTGTATGGTCAGCTTCATACAGGAAAAGGAGACACCTTCACCGGAGGTTCTGGTAGGCTATTTGTCAATTATGGTCACAGCGGTAATCAGTATCATTGCACAACTAACGGGACAGACTTATCCGAGCTCTGAAGCATTTGGATATGGTATGATTTCTTTTAGCTTTTGCATGCTGATATGGACAGTAAGAAATGAAAATGAAATGCGAAGAACCAGAGAAGAAGTAGAAATTGCCTTTATAAAAAGGGATAAGGAAGAAGCGGAAGAGGCAAATGAACAGAAAAGTCGTTTCCTTTCTCATATGTCTCATGAAATACGTACCCCTTTAAATGCAGTGCTTGGTATGAATGAATTGATTATGCGAGAGACAAAGGATGAAAATATCCGTAAATATGCAGAGAATATTCAAAGCTCAGGACGTACTTTGCTTGCACTGATTAATGATGTCCTGGATTTTTCTAAGATTGAAACCGGAAAAATGGATATCATTGAAACGGATTATTCGCTATCCTCTGTTTTGTATGATTTGATTTTAATGGTCAGAGAAAGAGCAAAAAGTAAAGAGTTAGAATTTAAAATAAATGTTGCAGCAGATATCCCGGATGTGTTACATGGTGATGAAATTCGTATCAAACAGGTAGTCTTGAATCTTTTAACGAATGCAGTAAAATATACGTCAGAGGGCTGGATTGAATTAAGAGTTTTTATGACACCAATGTCAGAATGTTTGGACGAAGACATAATTTTTTTGAATGTGCAGGTTTCTGATAGCGGTATGGGAATCAAAAAGGAAGATTTGAAGAAGCTTTTTCAGGAATTTGAACGTCTGGACAGAAAAAAGAACAGAAGTATTGAAGGAACAGGTCTTGGACTCAGCATTACCTCTAAGCTGGTGACCTTGATGGATGGAGAAATAAAAGTAGAAAGTGAATACAATAAGGGCTCTACCTTTATGGTCAGCATTCCACAACGTGTGGTGAAATCGGAACCGATTGGTGACTACAAAGTACGTTTTGAAAGAATGAATCATGAAGCAGAACACACACAGGTGGAACAACAGACTTATCCGGGAAAGCGTGTGTTTGTTGTGGATGATAACGAAACGAACCTGGAAGTAATTGCAGCTATTTTGGAAATGTTTGAAATAGAGGTTTTCAAAGCAGGAGGCGGTGCAGAGGCTATCAGAAGCTTGGATAAGGAAAACTTTGATTTAATATTGACGGATGATATGATGCCTGAAATGAATGGAACAGAGCTCATGCAGTATATTAAAAGCAATGAACAGGGGGCAAACTATCATACGCCGATAATCGTTTTAACTGCGAATGCCGTAGTTGGTGCCAGGGAAGTATACATGAAAAATGGCTTTGACGATTATATGGCAAAGCCTATTGATATAGAAATATTACAAAAAATACTTGCAAGGTATTTGGGATAAATAAGTTTTACAGCAAAAGGATGGACAAATGAGTGAAGTGAGAATGGAATATGAAGAAGAGCGCATCTTAGTGCCTCAGGTTTCAGATTTTTTAGATTTAGACAGACAGTTCAGACAATTGATGTTTTTGTATGAGGCAGCGATTGGACAAATGGAAGCAAGACTTGAAATTTTGAATAAAGAATTTCAATTCAGTAATGACAGAAATCCGATTGAAGATATCAAGAGCAGAATAAAGTCTAAAGAAAGCATTATGAATAAGCTGTCTAAAAAAGGATTGCCAATGACAGTAAGTGCTATGACACATAATATTTTGGATATTGCAGGTATACGTGTTGTATGTCCGTTCATTTCTGATGTATATCAGGTTGCCAGAATGATATTACGTCAAAAAGACGTAGAGCTGTTAATGATTAAGGATTATATTCGAGACCCTAAGGAAAATGGATATCGAAGTCTGCATTTAATTGTACAGGTGGAGGTGCCTTTTTCAGAGCAGACAAGGAAGGTGCCTGTGGAAATTCAAATAAGAACGATTGCCATGAATTTTTGGGCAAGTACAGAGCATCAGTTACGTTACAAAAAGGAAAGACAGTTTACGGAAGAAATGCAACAACAATTAAAATATTGCGCAGATATTATGGCAGAGGCAGATATGAAAATGCAGGAAATTGCCGGTGAATTTAATACGGAGCAATGGTAAATGATTTTGTACGGGTAGTGGGGGCGAAAAATGTTAGTACAAGCATATATTGCATTATTAGGAATGTTGATTTTATCCCTGTTGTATTACATAGTAAAGATAAAAAGGGAAAAATCAGAGCTTAGAGATTCTGTTATTTGGCTGTTGCTATGTGGCATTATGGCTGTTGTAGGAAATCTCATTTTTGTAATAGCAAAAAATCAAACGATATCAACAATAGGATTTTCCATTTTTTCAGCAATGATTGACTGGATGCTTATTATGTTGCTCATTTTTACGCACAAATATGCAGAAAATGAAAGAAGATGGACAGGCTTATTTAAAGTGCTGGTTGGCTTTGCAGCAATAGATTCGCTTTCCTTACTTTTTGATGCAAAATTTCATCATATTTTTACATTGTATAGAGATATTTTTTTAGGGAAGTATGAAATTTATATTGCCGGCAATTTTACCAATCTTTATATTTTGCATTTGTTGGTGGACTATTTATGTGTAGTTCGTATTATACATATTTTAATTTCAAAGTCGATTCACATCTCTAAGGTCTATCGCAAAAAATATTCTGTTGTACTTGCAATTTTCAGTATAGTTATTATTTTAGATGCTTTATGCGTGGCATTGCATATCCCGTTAAATGTATCTATTGTTTTTTATGGTTTTTTGGCAATTGCTATTTCCTATTATGCTATCTTTTTTCAATCTAAACAATTACTTTCCGATATGCAGGCAATGATACTGGATCATTCCAATAATGGAATTGCCTGCTTTGATGTAAAAGGGAAGTGCATGTATGTGAATAATGGTCTATATAGAATGTTTCAGCTTAGCAATGATGATTCCAGAATGAACATCCTGTATGGAGGCTTACAGGAACAGGCAAAAATGCAAGAGTCTCGTACTCTTTGGAATGAAGAACATACCATAGGTGGTGTAAAGCGTTACATCGAAATAGAAAGACAAAACATGTATGACAAAAAGGGTTATTATGTGGGAAGCTGTTTTACCTTAATAGACAGAACACAGCAACATCAATCCTTTGAAATGGAAATTGATGCAGCAAACGAATCCAATCGGGCAAAGTCAGAGTTTCTATCCAGAGTTTCCCATGATATCCGCACACCGGTGAATTCTATTTTCGGTATGAATGAGATGATTTTAAGGGAAAGCAAGGAAGTCAGTACGATAAATTATGCAAATAGAATTAAAGATGCAGTTGAAGTGTTGTTGAATCTGATTAATGACGTGTTAGATTTTTCTAAGATTGAAGCCGGAAAAATGACCTTAGTGGAACGGACTTATGATACGAATAAAATGTTTTCCAGCATTATAGATATCATTTCCATTCAGGCAAAGAAGAAAAATTTGGAATTTCACTGTGACATTGCAAGAGATATGCCGGCAAAGCTTCTTGGGGATGATGTCAGAATAGAGCAGATTTTGATGAATTTGCTGTCTAACGCTGTAAAGTATACGGCAAGAGGAAGTGTTACCCTACGAGCAGAATGTAGAAAAGAGTGGGGAAAATTTCATATGATAATTTCAGTAGAAGATTCAGGTATTGGAATTAAACCACAGGATATACCAAAGCTCTTTAATGCATTTGAACGAATTGAGGAATTGAAAAATCATAGTATTCAGGGAACCGGGCTGGGGTTGAATATCACTTCTTATTTATTACGATTAATGAATAGTGCACTGAAGGTAGAGAGCGAGTATGGTAAGGGCTCTAAGTTCTCTTTTGATTTGGAACAGGAAATTGTAGAAAGTAAGCCAATGATACCGCTTGGCATAGATAAGCAGCATGAGAGCGGTGCAAATTATAAACAACTCTTTATCGCACCAAAGGCAAAAATTCTTGTAGTTGATGATAATGAAATCAACCGTTTTGTATTTACCAGTCTTTTGGGGGCAACACAGATGCAGATTGATGAAGCTTCCAGTGGACAAGAGTGTCTGTATATGACGAAAAAGAAACAATACCATATGATTTTTATGGATCATATGATGCCTGAGCTGGATGGTGTGGAGACCTTCCATAGATTGAGAAATGATAAAAAAAATTTAAACAGCAAAATTCCGGTGATTGCACTAACGGCAAATGTAGTGGTCGGTGCAAAGGAAATGTACTTAAATGAGGGATTTGACGGATATTTGACGAAGCCTTTTGAACCGGAAAAGGTAGAACGGCTTATCATGGACTTGCTTCCGTCAGAGCTGATTGAAAGTGTATAATTTCGCTATTGTACTTGCATATTGTATTTCATAAGTATTTTAAGAGTGTGAAAGCAGAAGTGTTGCTTTTACACTCTTTTTTTGGAATAATTTGAGAAGACAGAAAAGCAGGGTGTGGTATAATGAATGGAAAAGACGAAAATGTGGTGAAAAACATGAATAAATTGCGGAACCGTTTTCAGGAAAAAATGGATAATTATGAATTGAAAAAGAAAATGTATTTTCTGTTTGTGTTTTGTGTATTGCTTCCACTGATTGTGACAGATAGTGTGATTGTATACAATTTTCTGGATGCAGAAAGAGCACAGAGAAAGCATGAAATGGAGAACATTACAAGTGCTGTGGAATATAGCTTTTACAATAGCATTGATTCGGCTGCAAGAATAGCAAAAAGCATTTACATGAATAAAAGTATCGATGAATTTCTGGAACAGACATATGAGACACCGTTGGATTATTTTACAAGTTATCAGAATCTGATTAAAGACACGATGTTAGATGACAGTTTTGGATTGGAAAATACAAGAATCAGAATGTACGCGGATAATGATACCATTGTAAATGGAGGTGAATTTGCCAGACTGGAAATGGCGAAACAGACACCCTGGTATGCATATATGGAAGAAACAGGAAAAGAGCAATTTCTTTATTTCTATTATGATGATACCAATAGTTCATTGGATACAAAACGCAAAAGTGTATTTGTTCGTAAACTTAACTTTTACCAAGGTAGTGAGAGAGAAAAGGTTGTCACATTGGAGTTAGATTATAGTAAAATGGTCAGAGACCTCGTGGAGATGAATTATGACGTGCCGATTTTTGTATGCCTGAATGATAAAATCCTTTTGTCTAATAAGGGATATTCCAATGTAGGAATGGACTTTTCGGATTTTAATTTAGAAAAAGAAGTGGCATATACCAGGAACATGAGTCTGTATGGAATGGAATTGCAAATTCATATTCTACAGACAAACGGTATGGTTGTAACGGAAATATTGAATAATCTGCCGTTGTTACTTCTGCTTTTAGTCATAAACATTGTTCTCCCGCTCATTCTTATGACGGAAATTAACCGTTCCTTTACCGCACGCATAGAAAAACTGGGTGAAGTATTTGACAGAGTGGATGATGAGAGACTGACCTTGTTGGAAGATATACAAGGACATGATGAAATTGGTGCCCTTATGCGAAATTATAATCGTATGGTGCTTCGTATCAATGATTTGATACAAACTGTTTATAAGGATAAGTTAAGAGAGCAGGAGATAGATATTGCAAGGCAAAAGGCAGAACTATTGGCACTGCAAAGCCAGATTAATCCTCATTTTATGTTTAATGCGTTAGAAAGCATCCGTATGCATAGCATAATAAAGAAAGAATATGAAACAGCGGATATGGTTGAAAAACTGGCAATGATGGAACGACAAAATGTAGAATGGAGCCAAGACTGCATTGAAATTGCGAAAGAAATAGAATTTGTAAAAGCATATTTGGGATTACAGAAATATCGCTTTGGGGATAGGTTGTCTTATCAGATTGAAATAGATGATACTTGTAAAAGCTTAAAGATCCCAAGGCTTACGATTGTAACTTTTGTAGAAAATGCATGTGTGCATGGTATAGAAAGCAAAACAACTCCGGGATGGATATTCTTACGAGTATTTCAGGAAAAAGAGGAACTATGCATAGAAGTGGAAGACACCGGTTGTGGTATGGAAGAAGAAGCTATGAAAGAGCTACAAAAGAAAATGACAGATGCCAACATAGACTTTTTAAAGAAAAAAGGAAGAGTTGGTATTGTAAATGCTTGCTTAAGACTGAAGATGATAACAAATGACCATGTAACCTTTGGACTGGAAAGTGAAAAAGGTGTTGGTACTATGGTGCAAATCAGAATTCCCATTTCCTGTTTATAGGTGCGGGAAAAGGACATAAGGAGAAAGAGGATGTTAAAGGTATTATTGGTGGATGATGAGCCATTTATTCTGCAGGGGCTGACAGTATTGGTGGATTGGCAAAAAGAGGGATTTGAAATTGCAGGGACAGCGGCAAATGGTGAGGAAGCACTGGAGTTTTTGCAGAAACAAAAAGTAGATTTGGTTATTGCGGATATTAAAATGCCAATTATGACAGGCTTGGAGCTGCTTGCTAAAATCAGGAAAGAAAATATTTCGGAGGCGTATTTTACAATCTTAAGCGGGTATGCTGATTTTCGTTATGCACAGGAGGCAATACGATACAAGTGTACAGACTATATACTGAAACCGGTGGAAAAGGATGAGCTTCTTTCTGTTTTACGCAGGGTAGCCAGTATGCATCAGATTGTGGAAGAAAAGAAAGAAGATAATAGGAAAATGGAACAGGCTTATCTGGCAAGAAATATGATTGCTGTGATACAGGGAAAGTATGATAATCTGAATCTTGAATACGTAAAGAAGCATATGCAGCTATCACAAGGAGTACGTTACATTGAGATTGAACTGGATGGACTGGAATTGTCAGAAGAACTGACAGATGAAGAAAAGAGAGGATTTCAGAGAAAACTTTATCAGTATTGTCTGGACTATCTGGAAAAAGATAGTAATCATTGCGTTTTTGATGTGTCCGGAAATGAAAAAATATATGATATTGGTTTTGTATACTGTGGGTATATGGCAGAAAGCAAAGAAATGAGTGAGTTGGCTTATTTGGAGAGCTTTCTCGATTATTTGAAAGGGATTATACAAATGCCTGTTACCATGCTGGTAGGGAAAAAAGTAACAGATATTTCCAAGGTAGCACAGTCTTACAGTACTGCATGTGTGTTACGCTCGTTTCAGGGATTTTGCCAGAAAAAGAACATATATTACTATGAGCAGGAAGTCCAGGTAAAAGATGAAGGTATTCTTTTGTGCAAAAAAAGCCTGGATGTATTGCTGGCAGCAATTGAGCAAAACAGTCCAGGGGAAATTATCAAAGGTGTGGATATGCTTTATCAGGAAATGCAACAAATGGGAATAACCCAGGAAGCAATGAATCTGAATATTAATTATATGCTGTTTCAATTGATACATTTGGCCACAGCACAGGATGATGGTGTAAATCAGGGAGACATTCTGAGAACAATCAGTGAAAGTACCTTTGAGGAAGGAATCTTGAGAGGAAGTAAGGCGCATATGTCCCGATTTGCCTGTGAGTATGCGGAATATCTGGCACAGCTTAGAAAGAACGTATCTTACGGAGTCCTCGCCAAAGTGGAAAAGGAAGTGAAGGAACGATATGCGGAAAATCTGACATTGAAGGAGCTTAGTGAAAAATACTACGTAAATGCCGCTTATCTCGGACAGCTGTTTCGAAAAAAATATGAACAGTCCTTCAAGGATTATCTGAACAATTACCGTATGGAGCAGGCATCACAGCTACTTATCAGAACAGATAAAAAAATCTATGATATTGCAGAGGAAGTAGGCTATCATGACTTGGATTATTTTGTGAACAGATTTATTACAGCAAAGGGATGTACACCTGCAAAGTTTAGAAAACAGGCAAGAGCAGAAAAATAATTTTAAATTTTATAGTTAACTGACACTTCAATAAATTTTCAGAATATGATAACATGTATTATATGGAAATATGTTATTAGAAAAGCCATTAGGGAGGTTATCATGCTATGAAGAAAACGAAGTTCAGTTTTAAATTAGTTACTTATTTTGTGATTGTTGTATTTTTCTCCCTGGCGATTTGTACATTACTTATGAGAAGTAAGATGAAGACAACGCTGGAAGAAAATATGCAGCTTACAAGTAAACAGACAATGGAGGAAGCGATAAATGAATTTCAACAGTACATGAAGACATTGAGTTTGCCTGTTGATATCATGTGCCGAAGAAATGAGCTTAAGAAAATTGATGAAAGTTTTTATAATACAACAGTTTCTTCCATCGAGGATGCGCTGTTAAGCTCCTTAAAGGTAATTTCACAGTCAGAGAGAGCTTACTACTCTACCAGAAGTGGAAAATACATACAGGCAAAACTGGTTATTTCAGAGGAAGGCAAAAAGACGGGAGATTTTGTAGTAAAGGATAATCTGGACCTGACAGGAGAGCAGTGGTTTACGGATTGCGTGGGACTTGGGGCAAGAGAGACAGTTTTTGCAAATTTTACGGTGCCTTACACAAATGAGGATGGCATAGAGGTATTTACAGTATCTCAGAATCTGAAATCAGGAGATAATCAGGTTGGTGTTGTAGCCATGGATATGAATGTAGCCGCCTTACAGGAATATATTGATGAGGTCCAACTGATGAATACCGGATACATGTTTATTGCAGATAAAGCGGGTAATATTATCATTAATAACAGTAAAAATGATCAACTTTCATCTGCAGCGGAAATATCCGGTTGGAATGAAATGATACAGAGTATTGATACCGGTTTGGAAAATGGTGAGTTTGAAGAGAAAAAGCCGCTTGCAAGTATGATGTGTAAAATTGGTGGAGAAGAATATTGTATTACAGTGATTCAAGATTCTATTACCGGTTGGTATATGGTAGGAATATTGGGAGCTGAGGAAATACAAGATGATTTAAGGACAGTTACCATCACTGCTTGTGTAGCATTACTGTTTGGAATGATATTTGCTGTGATTGTAGCGTTATTTATTGCTTCTTCTATTGGAAAAGAAATGAAAAAACTTACAGCTGCAGCAGAATATATGGCAAAAGGTGATTTGACACATGAAGTGACGGTTAAGAGAACAGATGAATTCGGACAACTTGAGAATAACTTCAATGTAATGCGTAAGAGCATTTCGGAACTGATTTTGCAGGTAAAAGAGAATACAGATGCGATTATGCAGATTGCAAAATCTGTTTTAGAGGTAGCCAATGATACAAAGACAGTTGCAGAGCAGGTAACGGAAGCGATTAACAGTGTTGCGAATGGTGCAACAGAGCAGGCACAGAGTACAGCAGAGGCAAATGTAGAGGTAGATCAGCTTGCAGACAGACTTTCTGTATCAAGAGAAAAGACAGATATCATTGGAGATAAATCAAGAAATACAGAAAAACTAAGCAGTGAGGGAACAAAGATATTGGCAAAACTGACTGAAAAAGCAGAGAGAGCTAAGGAAAATGCGAAGGTATCTATCAGTACAATGGCGGAGATGATGAGTTCTCTTGAAAAGATTAATTATATTTCTGATGCGATTGCAGATATTACTGACCAGACGAATCTGCTTTCGTTAAATGCTTCTATTGAGGCTGCAAGGGCAGGAGAAGCAGGAAAAGGCTTTGCGGTAGTGGCAGATGAAATACGAAAGTTAGCCGACCAGTCAAATGAGTCGACAGAAGAAATCAAGAATATCTTAATTGAGATTTCCGCAAATTCCACGCAGGTGGAGGACAGCCTGAAAGAAAATGGTATGATTCAGGAAGAACAACAGTCATCAATTCAGGAATCATCTAAGCTGTTTGGTGAGATTGAAGATGCTGTCGCTAATTTACTTGGGGCAGTAGAAGAAATCGAAGCACTAAATTATGAAATGAATGAGGCAAAGGAAAAAGTAGTAGTGCGCATGGAAAATATAGCATCTGTGTCAGAAACCTCTGCTGCTGCAGCAGAGCAGGTTACGGCATCAGCAATGCAGGTAAATGAAACCATGGTAAGAATTGCTTCTTATGCACAGGAGCTGGATGATATCGTTTCACAATTAGAGAGTTCCATGAACCAATTTACTTTGTAAAAACAAATCCCATTATCACTTATAAGAGTGGTAATGGGATTTTCCACGTAATAGAAAAATATTCGTATGTAGTTGAACCAAATATACTTTTCTGATAAAATCTGTGTGAGCAGAGAGGAGGAGATGATATGAATTTATACAGTAAAAGTTTTCAAATGAAAAAAAAGAATATTTGTATCATTCTGACTCTTGTAATGTCTTTGCTCTATTTTACACTTGGGGTAATTTATGCTGATGATATTAGCATGCGAAATGCTATGGCACAGCCTCACAGTATCAGTAGTATTCTTCAGGTGGAAAGGCACAATGACTCTTTTGTAGAGAACAACTCTAAAGCTTTGGAGTATTGTGAGAAGCAAAATTCTGTTTCTTTTTCAGAAATGCGTGTCAGACGAGTAAATTACAAAGTATCTATATGCAGATTATTTGTAATGCTTTCTGCGTTTACATTTACTGTCAGCTTTTTTTATGTTGCATTTCTGGAAAATGTTCGTTGTATTTCTTATCATATTATTCGTTTTTTGCATCGGTCAGATGGGAAAAAGCGAATGTCATATTAGTTTCTGCTTTCAGGCAGCTTGTTGCAAAAGTAACAAGATTTTCAAATTGATTTTTTAAATAGAAAAAAGATTAGTGTGCGAAAACTGCATGCTTTCTTTGTGTACCCTAAAATTTTTTTTGGGAAAGAGGTATATAAGAAATGGGAATTAATATGAGTAATAGCTTTTTAGGTTTTTTACTATTTTGTGTCATTATGATTTTATTAACAGTTTTATGCTTTGTTTTTGCCAAGATATTGTCAAAAATGAGCGATAAAATTTTGTCGGAAGATGAATAATAAAAAGAGGTGTAGAATAATGTCTGAAAGAATAGAGCATATAAAGAAGGAAAAAGTCAAAATATGAGAAAAACAAAAATAATCGGTACCATAGGTCCGGCAAGTGAAAATGAGAAAATATTAACGGAAATGTGTATGGCAGGAATGAATGTTGCAAGGTTGAATTTTTCTCATGGAACACATCAGGAACATAAAAGAAAAATAGAACTGATTAAGTCAATAAGGGAGAAATTAAATCTTCCTATTGCCATTATGCTGGATACGAAAGGACCTGAATACAGAATACAAACTTTTAAAAATCATAAAGTTACCGTAAAGGAAGGTGATTTATTTACCTTTACTATGGATGATGTAGAGGGTGATGAGAAAAAAGTATCAGTCAATTACAAAAATCTGATTCATGAAATCAATGTTGGAGATAAGATACTTGTAAATAATGGACTGCTTACATTTCAAGTAAAGGAACGAAAGGAAAAGGAGGTAATCTGTCAGGTAATAACGGGAGGTGAAATTTCTGACAGAAAGAGTATGAATTTTCCCAATCATGTTATGAAGGGACCATATTTAAGTGAAGAGGATAAGAAGGATTTATTATTTGGAATTGAGAATGATGTTGATTTTGTAGCAGCATCATTCGTATCCAATAAAAATGATATCTTATTACTGCGAAACTTTCTAAATAGTAATGGTGGGGAAAATATTGATATCATCGCTAAAATTGAGAATAGGGCAGGAGTAGATAATATTGATGAAATTTGCGAGATTGCAGATGGTATCATGGTGGCAAGAGGAGATTTAGGAGTGGAAATTCCTTTTGTAGAGGTTCCTGCAATACAAAAATATCTGATACGTAAGTGCCGTCTGTTAGGGAAAAGGGTAATTACAGCAACAGAAATGCTGGAGTCAATGATTTATAATCCCAGACCAACAAGGGCTGAAATTTCAGATGTCGCCAATGCAGTATATGATGGTTCTTCAGCAATTATGCTTTCGGGAGAATCTGCTTCTGGGAAGTATCCGGTAGATGCGGTGAGAAATATGGCTGAAATCGCTGAATACACTGAGAAAAATATAGACTACATCAAACGATTCAGAAATACAGATTATCTGATTAAAAGTAATATTGATGCCTTGTCCCATGCTACTTGTTCTATGGCAATAGATACTTGTGCAAAAGGGATTGTAATCAGTTCTCTTTCTGGTATGACAGTACGCATGGTCAGTAGATTTAGATGTCCGGTGGACATTATAGGGATGACAACATCGAAAAAAGCGTGGAGAAAGTTAAATTTGAGCTGGGGAGTGACTCCTGTAATGAGTGAAGAGTTTGATTCTGTTGATGTAATGTTCTACCATGCATTGAGAAATGCCCAGAGAATATTTCATTTAAAGAAAGGAGATAATGTAGTACTCACTGGAGGACAGACCGGTGGAGTATCAGGTAATACAAATACAATACGCTTAGAAACAATAAGATGATAAAAAACCGGGGAAAGTATAGGTTGACATATCTATACTTTCCCCCCTTTTTTTATATAGTTCCTCCGATTGTTTCAAAATGAAAATCGGATAAAATGAATTTATCGAAAATATTTGGGAGGTATTAGTGATGAAACTAAAAAAAGCAATTGCGCTTCTGGTTACAGCAGCCATGACAATGTCAATGATGACAGGCTGTGGAAGCAGTGGGGAAAGTCAGACAAGTGCTGACGCTGAAAAACAGACACAGACACAGGATGCATCTAAGGAAGATAGTGGGGAAATTAAAGAATTTACAGCATTCTTTGCAACACCTGGTTCTGAAATCAATGACGATAATGAAGTTCAGCAGATTATCGCAGAGAGAGTAGGTGCAAAATGTAAAGAGACATGGTTAACAGGTCAGACTGACAAAGAAGCAATCGGAACCATGATTGCAGGTGGTGAGTATCCTGACTTTATTGAAGGAGGAAGTGCAACACCACAGTTAATTGATGCCGGAGCATTGGTTCCGTTAGATGATTATCTTGATCAGTATCCAAATATCAAGGCACTTTTCTCAGAGCAGGATTGGGATAAGCTTCGCCAGCCTGATGGACATATTTATTTCATCCCTCAGTTTGGTACAGTAAAGGGACGAGAAAGAGTATGTACCCATAATGATGAAGCTTTCTGGATTCAGACAAGAGTTTTAGAATGGGCAGGATATCCTAAGGTAGAGACCATGGATGAGTACTTTGACTTGATTGAAGCTTATAACGAAGCAAACCCAACCATGGAAGACGGAACAACAAACATTCCTTACACAATTTTGTGTGAAGACTGGCGTTACTTCTGTCTGGAGAATGCACCTCAGTTCCTGGATGGTTATCCAAATGATGGTTCATGTATTGTAGATCCGGAAGAATTAAAAGTTATTGACTATAATACAACTCCTACTGCAAAGCGTTACTTCCAGAAGCTGAACGAAGAATATCAGAAGGGAATTGTAGACCCTGAATCCTTTACACAGACTTATGATGAGTACATTTCCAAGCTTTCAACAGGTCGTGTACTTGGTATGATTGACCAGTGGTGGGATTTTGCATATACAGCTGAAGATTCTATTAAGTCACAGGGACTTGATGCACAGGGCTGCCAGTACGTACCACTTCCAATTACTATTGAAAAAGGTATCAAGAATCAGTGGCATAACTCAGGTGCAGTTTTAAATGTATCCAGTGGTATTGCTGTTACAACAAGCTGTGAAGATGTAGAAGGTGCTTTACAGTTCATGAACGATTTACTGGATCAGGAAATCCATAACCTTCGTTTCTGGGGTGTGGAAGGAGTTGACTATTCTGTAAATGAGAATGGTGAATTCACACGTACAGCTGAACAGAGACTTCAGGCTACAGACTCTGCATATAAGGCTTCTCATCTTTGTACATACTCATACTTCCCACAGTATAGCGGAACAAGTGATGACGGTATTAATGCAAACAAGTCAGATGGACAGGAAACAGAGTTCTTTGATGGATTAAGCGAATCTGTAAAGAAGTGTTTTGACGCATACGGCGCTAAGACCTATGTAGAAATGATTGGTACAACAGAAGCACCGGGTGCATGGTATCCAATGTGGTCATTCTCCAACTCTTTGAATACCAGTACAGAAGGTGGTACTGCATGGACATTAATGGGTGAAATCAAGCATGAGTACCTTCCAAAGGTAGTTATGGCAGCAGATTTTGACAGCGCATGGGATGAATACATGACAGCATATGAAGGATGTAATCCACAGGCATTTCTTGATGAAATGCAGGCAGAACTCGACAGAAGAATGGAAGAGGCTGCAAAGTACGAATAAGAAAGTTAACGGAGGGGGCAGATGGAAAACCATCTGCCTGCTCTTAGAAAAGGAGTGTATATATGGCTTCTCTGACAAGGGTTAAGACAAAAGCAAAAACAAATGAGCTGAGAACCAGGTTTAGCTGGAAAGAAGTAAAAAGACAGAAGGTTCTGTTATTTTGGTCAGCAATTATCGTTGCATACGGTATTGTTTTCTATTATGCACCACTGGCAGGCTGGCTTATGGCATTTCAGGATTATAAGCCCAAGGATGGTCTGTTTGGTTCTGCATTTATAGGACTTGCAAAATTTCAGCGATTATTTTCAGATGCAACTTTTTTACGAGTTATCAGAAATACGTTAGCGATGGGTGTTATCAATTTGATTTCTACTTTTGTAATGGCAATTCTCTTTGCAATTCTTTTGAATGAAATCAAATCGAAAGGTGGTAAAAAGGTAGTACAGACAATTTCTTACCTTCCACATTTCCTTTCCTGGATTATTGTTACGGGTATTCTTCATGATGCACTTTCAACATCAGGCATTATTAATGAACTTTTATTGAAATTCCACATTTTGGAGCAACCTTTAAATTTCTTTGCACATCCTAAATATTTCTGGCCACTTGTAGCATTTGCTAATGTCTGGAAAGAAACGGGATGGAATGCAATCATTTATCTGGCGGCCATTACTGCAATCGATCCTTCCCTTTACGAGGCAGCATCCATTGATGGAGCAGGAAGACTTGCAAAGATTAAGTATGTAACACTTCCGGGCATTCGTCCTACTATTATGATTACTTTATTGATGAATGTAGGAAATGTATTGAATGCAGGATTTGAAATTCAGTATTTGCTTGGTAATGGCTTAGTACAAAGTGTATCTCAGACAATTGATATCTATGTTTTGAAATGGGGTATCAGTCAGGGTGATTATGCAATGGGTACTGCAGCAGGTATCTTCAAGAGCCTGGTTAGTATTGTACTGATTGTCATCGCGAACCAGATTGCAAAGCATAATGGCGAAGAACGGTTATTTTAGGAGGTTCAAGATGGATAATGTAGTTGTTCGTAAGAAAAAAAATATGTCTGCTCCAAATGTGATTTTTGTGATATGCAATACTATTTTTATGATAGCGTTTGTTGTTATAACATTGTATCCAATTATTAATACACTTGCAATATCATTTAATAACGGAACAGATGCTCTGCGAGGCGGCGTTTATTTGTGGCCAAGAGTGTGGACACTGAAAAACTATACAACCGTATTACAAAAGGATAATCTGATTACCGGTGGATATATTACAGTAGCACGTACTGTTATAGGAACACTTCTTTCTTTAGCAGCAAATGCAATTCTTGCTTTTATTGTAAGTAGAAAACGTTTCTTGTTCAGAAAAGAATTATCATTGTTTTGGGTTATTACCATGTATGTGAACGGTGGATTGATTCCAACCTTCATATTGTATAAAAATCTTGGACTGACAAACAGCTTTTATGTTTATGTTATTCCCGGAATGATTAGTGCATTCAATATGTTGGTAATCCGTACTTTTATGAATGGTTTGCCGGATAGTCTGGAAGAATCAGCTCAGCTTGATGGTGCAGGCTATACACAGATTTTTGTAAAGATTATTTCTCCACTTTGTAAGCCTGTTTACGCAACTGTTGCTTTGTTTGTTGCAGTAGGTCAGTGGAATTCCTGGTTTGATGCAATGCTCTACAACCGTATGAGTTCGCAGTATACAACCTTACAGTATGAGTTGATGAAACTGTTATCATCTGTAACCAATCAGGGAAATTCTGTAGAATCCATGAAGCATGCAGCAGGAACGGTAACACCAACATCAGTTCGTGCAGCAGCAACGATTTTGACAATGCTTCCTATTGTTTGTTTATATCCTTTCTTACAGAAATATTTCGTTACAGGACTTACCCTGGGTGGTGTAAAAGAATAGTCCACTTACAATTTCTCAATATATTTTATACTCCAAAAAGGCCGGAATAAGCAATGTGCTCTGGTCTTTTTATTTTTGTAGAAACCCATTTGGAGATATGCTACAATGAGGGAAAGTAAAGAAAAGGTAGTATGTGGTGGGATTGCAAATGAAAAGAAAAGGAATAATAGCAATAGGTGTTTTATTGTTGGTGGCGGCAGTAGCAGCTATTGGTGTAAAACAAGGAGAGCAGGAAAGGAAAATTAAGGACTTTACCGCTTTTTTTGATGTACAGAAAAGTGAATTGAATGCAGAGAATGATATCAAAGAGCTGATAGCGGAGATTACGGGAGCAAGATGCTGGGAAACGTGGCTTGTTGGTCAATCGAGAGAAACAGTAATCAATACTTTTATTGCAAGTGATGAGTATCCGGATTTCATATCTGGTTGTTCGGAATTGTATGAAGCGGGAGCACTTGTGGCATTAGATGAGTATTTGGATGATTATCCTTATCTCAAAAATTATATGAAAGAATATGAGTGGGACAGATTACGTCTTGAGGATGGGCATATCTATTGGATTCCACAGTTTGGTATCAGCAACGGAGGACTTGAGGAAAGTATTCATCAGGGAGAGGCATTTTGGATACAGACAAGGGTATTAAAATGGGCCGGCTATCCTGATATAAGGACGGTGGAGGAGTATTTTGACTTAATTGAACGATATATGGAAGCAAATCCGGTTATGGAAGATGGAACACCGAATATTCCTTATACAATATTATGTGATGACTGGAGATATTTCTGCTTGGAAAATCCACCTCAATTTTTAGATGGATATCCCAATGATGGTTGCTGCATGGTAGATATGGATACTAAGACGGTATTGGATTATAACATAACACCAACGGCAAAAGAATATTTTCGCATATTGAATGAGGAGTTCACGGAAGGATATGTTGATCCAGAGTCCTTCACACAGGGATATGAAGAATATATTGCGAAGCTTTCTACCGGTGCGGTATTAGGAATGGTAGATCAGTGGTGGCAGTTCTATTATGGAATAGACTCTATTCTTTATAATCGTGGTTTAAAGGAGCAGGGGTGTGATTATGTTCCACTTCCGATTACTATAGATCGGAGTATTGAGAATCAATGGCACGTAAAAAGAAATAATGAGCTGGATGTTTCCGGTGGAATTGCCATTACGACCAGTTGCAAGGATGTAAGGGGGGCTTTACAGTTCTTGAATGATTTGTTGTCACCGGAGGTAATGCGGCTGCGCTTTTGGGGAGTAGAAGGAGTAGATTATGAGGTAAGAGAGGATGGTACTTTTTATCGTACACCGGAGCAGCGTATTCGCGGAAATAATCAGCAGCTTGCAGCCTCTCATTTTTGTGTATATCCTTATTTTCCCAGAAAGGAAGGTTTGAGTGAAGATGGAAAAAATGCTTTTTCAGCAGAGTATCAGCCGGAAGAAGCATATGCGGCACTTCCACAAGACGTTAAGGAATGTTTGGATGCTTATGGATGTAAAAGTTATGTAGAGATGCTTGGTAATCATGATATTCCCGGGGCATGGTATCCAATGTATTCATATACAGACATGTTAACGGAATCTTCAGAAGAGGGAAGAGTATATAAGGACATACAGGAGGTAAAGCATACCTGGCTTCCGCAGGTAGTGATGGCATCTGACTTTGAAGCAGCATGGGCTTCTTATATGGAAGCATATCAAGGTTGCAATCCGGAGATACTTTTTGAAGAAATGCAGAAAGAATTGGAGAGAAGAATGGAAAATGCTTCTAAATAGAAAATGAAAAGAAAAGAGCAAAATGTGAGAAAAAGTTAGCAAGATTTGGTAAGTGGTGCATTGGTAAATTTGCTAGTATAAAAGTGCTCGAGCATAAAACTTTTATACAATTGTTATAATATTGGAGGTATTATATGCACAAACTTAAAAAATCAATTGCTAGAATATTAAGTGCATTGCTGGTGGTAACAACGGTTGTATCAGGCTCTGTTCTTCAAACGAAGGCAGCGGATGATACGTTGTTGTCCACATATGGCAAAACGTATGGACATGTTGGTACATGTATCAATTATAGTCAATTAACAGATCAGACGACTTTAAATCATGTGAAAACGCAATATAACAGTATTACACTGGAAAATGAAATGAAACCGGATTACTTATTGGGTAGTAGTGCAAATCTGATATCTGTGTCACAGGCAAAGAATTTAGGATACTATATCCCTGATGGATATTCAGAGACATATGTTCCAAAGCTCAATTTTGATACGATAGACAAGGTATTAAAAATCTGTTCTGATAATGGAATTGGTGTAAGAGCCCACACACTTGTATGGCATAGCCAGACACCATCGTGGTTTTTTCGTTATGGATATTCTTCATCTTATGGATATGTTACCGAATCTATGATGAATGCCAGAATGGAGTTTTATATTAAGACCGTAATGAATCATGTTTATACAAGCCAGTATGGAAACTGTGTATATGCATGGGATGTTGTAAATGAGTATTTTCATGCGACCAATTCCGGATGGGAAGGCGTATATGGCTCATGCGGGAATAAACCGGCTTTTGTAAAACGTGCTTTTCAGTATGCCTATGATTGTCTGGATTATTTTGGATTAACAAATTCTGTATCTCTCTTTTATAATGACTTCAATACCTATATGGAAGTTGATGATGTCATTACGATGATTAATTACATTAATTCTGAGAAAAAGATATGTAATGGTGTTGGTATGCAGTCTCATTTGGGAACAACTTTCCCTAGTGTAGATTACTATACTTCAGCATTAAAATCTTTCATAAATGCAGGATTTGAAGTGCAGATTACGGAACTTGATGTTACAAATTCTTCCAGCTCAGAACAGGCAACTTATATATATAACCTGATGAAAAATGTAAACAGCATCAAGAAGGCAGGAGGAAACATTTCAAGTGTAACTATTTGGGGACTTTCGGATAATGTCTCATGGATTCAGGAAAATAAAAATCCATTATTGTTCTCTTCCTTGAATGTTCCAAAGGAATCTTATTATAAGTTCCTACAGGCGTATAAGGACACCGGATTTAGTACCTCCTCCGAAAGTTCGTCAAGTGATTCTTCTTCGACAACAACAGCTTATGCCTATTTGAAAGATGGCTGGTATTACATAAAGAATACAAATGCCCAGAAATATTTGCAGGTACAGGATAATACAGGTGTTGCAGGTCAAAATGTAGAATTAGGAAGCGGAAACGGAGTTGCAGGTCAGAAATGGTATTTGACAAATCTTGGAGATGGTGAGATTACCTTAAAGAGTGCCCTGGGTTATATGTTGGATGTTACGGGTGGTAAAAATGAAAATGCTACCAATATTGAAATATGGAGTGAAAATGGTAAAACTCCACAAGTATTTATGCTTGTAGCAAATGGAAATAATCAATATGGAATTGTAACCAAAACAAGTAGTGGTGAAAAAGGTCTTGATGCTTCCAATAAGGGAACAGAAGATGGAACTAATGTACAGCAGTACAGCTATTATGGTGGTGTTAACCAGCTTTGGAGTTTTGAAGAAACTGATTATTCCAATAGCTCTAGTGATGAGGAAGAAATGAATACTGGAGTATTAGCGGACGGCTGGTATTACATAAAGAATACAAATGCCCAGAAATATTTGCAGGTACAGGACAATACAGGCGCTGATGGACAAAATGTAGAAATTGGAACTGGCACAGGCGTAAAAGGTCAGAAATGGTATGTAACAAATACAAGTGACGGCTATGTCACTTTGAAAAATGGACAAGGTTATATGCTTGATGTTCAGTATGGCACGGATGAAGATGGAACCAATATTCAGACCTATTCCAGCAATGGAGCTGATGCCCAGAAATTTAATATCAAAGCTCTTGGAGATGGTACCTATGCTATTTTGACAAAAGTATCGTCGGATGCAAAGAGTCTGGATGTATATAATTTTGGAACATCGGATGGTTCCAATGTATGCCAGTGGACATACTATGGAAATTCATGCCAGATTTGGGTATTTGAATCATGCAGTAACTAAACTGCATAGAAGGACTGTAAAATAAGTTCATAGAAGTTAGAAAGAGAGTGTAAAATAACTCTCTGAAGAAGGACAATAATCCAGTATCGTCGTTTAGACTGCTGGATTATTTTTATTAAGCGATGTTCCTGATTTATAAAT
Source organism: uncultured Lachnospiraceae bacterium (assembly GCA_945864145.1). Taxonomy (GTDB): domain Bacteria; phylum Bacillota; class Clostridia; order Lachnospirales; family Lachnospiraceae; genus COE1. Next base: position 23,010 of record CAMBAN010000038.1, read on the forward strand.
GTGACGTGGGCATAAGCACATACGTGACTAAGCAATGTGTGAATAGAAGATAGCAAAAAATAAGGAGAATGCATACATCCACATAAGTATAATAACAAGTGAAGGCATAGAACGAACATAACGGAGGAGGTATTACAATGAGGAAAAGAGTGGTTGGGCTTCTGCTTATTGGAAGCATAGTGATGATGACGGGGTGTGGAGCGCAGGAAAGCACTGTGCAGACGCAGGAAACTGAAGTGATAGAAATACAGGATGAAGATGTAGGAAAAGAAGAGGAAATACAGACATTGCAGGAAACAGAAAGTGAAGAAGTATCAACAGAAACAATGGAGAAAGGACAAGAGACACAGTATACAGTGCCTGATGGATATCAGACAAAGAAAGAAGATGTTACTTACGGAACGCTTGAAACCATAGAATATGATTCAAAGACAACTGAGACAACAAGAAAGGCAAATATCATTTTGCCGGCAGGCTATGATGAAAGCAAAGAGTATCCGGTTCTATACCTTCTGCATGGTATTGGAGGAGACCATAATGAATGGCTGGGAGCAGATCCGGTTACTTTGATTGGCAATATGATAGCAGACAAAGAAGCAGAAGAAATGATTGTTGTTATGCCAAATGTCAGGGCAAGAGCAGATGATGCAGGAAATCCATCTGATATATTTACCGTAGAACATTTTCAGGCATTTGATAACTTTATCAATGATTTGAGAGATGATCTGATGCCATTTATTGAGAAAAATTATGCTGTTGCAACAGGAAGGGAAAATACAGCAGTCGCCGGGCTTTCCATGGGAGGAAGAGAATCGTTATATATTGGATTAACCATGATTGACACTTTTGGTTATGTAGGTGCATTTTGCCCTGCACCTGGGGTACTTCCGTATAATACAGAGAAGGGATTGTTTGAAAAAGATGCTTTTACGCTTCCGGATGGTTGTGACACTTATGTCATGATTGTGGAAGGAAGTACTGATAATGTTGTTTCAGAATGGCCATCTACGTATCATCAGACACTTCTGGATAATGGAGTAGAGCATGCATATTATGTGACAGAAGGTGGACATGATTTCAAGGTATGGAGTCATGGTCTGTACAATTTTGCAAAAGAACTTTTTCATGAATAGAAAGACTAACTATTAAAAGTCAAGTCTTAAAATGATATTTTTTGAATAAAGTAC
>CAMBAN010000039.1 GCA_945864145.1 uncultured Lachnospiraceae bacterium
GGGAAAACTCTTTGCCCTCTTTCTACCTTCAAAGGGCATCCACTCTCTTCAAAAAACTGCATCACCATTTGGTTATCAAATCCATAAATGGCACTATATAAGAATTTACTATGCTCCATCACATTTGCAAACAGGTTTTCCACCTCACAGGCATTGGTCACATTGCATCTGCCTTTTCCTGTAATAAAAAGCTTTTTCCCTACTTTTTCATTTTTTTCCAAAAGCAGAACTTGTTTCCCTGCTTTTGCAGCTGTAATTGCTGCCATCATACCCGCAGGTCCTGCTCCAATCACTATTACATCTTTTCTATTCATCCTTCTTCTTTCCTTTTTCTCTTTGCAAAGGTGTACTCAAAAAAGTATCTTCATCCAGAAAATTGATTTCATCCTTTAAATATACTTGATAATTTTCCCATACATTTTCTAATGACTCTAAATGCTTTTTCACATCATCCGGACGTTTCAGACATAAAGCAACTACCAATGCATTGATAAGGCTTAATGGTGCTACCAAAGAATCCACAATCGAAACCATATCGCTTCTTGCCATCAAATTGCAGGAAGAATACAAGCACATCGGTGAGTGGATTGTATCTGTGATGGTTATCACTTTTGCATTTCTGTCATTTGCAAATTCCATTGCTTTTAACGTACGCATGGAATATCTTGGAAAGCTGATGCCAATCACCGCATCCTTACTATCTATATGAAGCATTTGTTCAAAAATTTCTGACGTACTTGTCGTTGAAATCAAATGCACATTTCTTCTTATCATATTCAAATAAAAATGTAAAAAGCGAGCCAATGGGTCACAGCTTCTAATGCCTATAATGTAAATATTTTTTGCATTCAGAATAGTTTCTACTGCCGTCTCAAATGCCTGTGGGTCTACATGTTCTATCGTATCACTGATTTTTTCCATATCAGCATTTAACACAGAAGTCAGTATTTCCGACTGTGTACTTTTTCCATATTTTGCCCCGATTTTTTGTACGGAGTTCAATTTGCTCTTTACCCATTCTGCCAAATCTTGTTGAAACTCAGGATATCCTTCATAACCAAGATTATATGCAAAACGTACTACTGTCGACTCACTGGTACCTACTGTTTCTCCCAGCTTTGCAGCTGTCATAAAAGCAGCCTGCTCATAATGGTCCATGATAAAGGTAGCTATTTTTTTGTGACCTTTACTCATTTTCCCAAATTTTTCATTAATTCTGGACATGGTATCATATCTAAAGTCCATTCTATTTTTTAACCATACCTTTCTATCTACACTACTGTCTGTTCCTGCTTAAGAACAACTTTTATAAATATCCTTCAAAAATTCGACAGTTTCTTCTTCTGTTAAATCAAAATCTCCGGTCAGAACCATGCAAGCACAACCATGGATAAAAATCCACATTTTCATAAATAGTCCACTTGGGTTTTCACAACCATTTGCTACAGCTTTATTGATTTCTTTGCTAATTGCATTTGTTCCACCATTCAAAAGTTCATACAGACTTCTTCCATTTCTATGCTCTGATAAAAATAATAAATCAAATATGTTCTTTTCTTCTCTGGCAAAATTAATGTATGCAATTCCCAAATGAATAAACGGTGTTTCTACCTCTAAATGAAATCCTTCATAATATTTTGTGAAACAGTTAATTGCTTCCTGATATATCTCTATCCATAACTGTGTCATATTTTCATACACTCTGAAAATAGGTTGTGTTGAGCATCCCATTTTTGCAGCCAGTTTTCTTGCTGTCACATTTTCGATACCTTCTTCTCTTGCCAGTGAAAAAGCACTTTGCAGTATCATTTCTTTTGTAACTGATTCTTTCCTCGCCATTGTATATTAACCCCCGATTATATAGATAACACTTGTTATAGTAATAAATTCTACTTATTCTGTCAAGTAGTTGCAAAACAAAAGAGCAGGAAAACCTGCTCTTTCGCTTTTATTGTCATATAACTACTATCCTGTAAATATGAAATTATACCGGATAAGCTCCGTTCTTTGTGTCAGCCTGAGTCATATCAACCTTTTCCTGCTGAGCTTGACGATACTTAAAGAACTCAGTAGCAACCTGTGGGAATAAAGCGTATGACAATACATCCTCATCCTGTTGCTTCCATTCCTTCATTTCCTCTTCAATCTTAGCAAGCTCGTTTGGAAGCTTGTCTGCAGGACGACAGGTAATTACGTTAGCTAATTCTTCTTTGGAAAGAACCTTCTCCTGAACCTCTTTGTTGAATGGCTTTACAGTCTGACCATATTCACCACGTAATACTGCCTTTGTTTCCTTTGTAGCCATCTTGTATCTTTCGCCCATCAATACGTTAAATACAGCCTGTGTACCAACAATCTGTGAAGAAGGTGTAACAAGAGGTGGCTCACCAAGGTCTTTACGAACTCTTGGAATTTCCTGAAGTACTTCATAGTATTTATCTTCAGCGTTCTGTTCCTTTAACTGGCTAACCATGTTGGATAACATACCACCTGGTACCTGATACATAAGAGTCTTAATATCAACACCAAGAACCTTAGGATTTAAGAGTCCGCTCTTTAAGCATTCTTCTCTGTATGGTCTGAAGTGGTCTGCAATCTTAGCAAGTAACTGCTGATCATAGCCTGTATCATATGGAGTACCCTTGAAAGTCTCTACCATAACTTCTGTTGCAGGCTGTGAAGTACCAAGTGCAAATGGTGAAATCGCACAGTCAATTACGTCAACACCTGCTTCTACCGCTTTTAAGTAAGTCATAGAAGCAACACCTGATGTATAGTGTGTATGTAACTGGATAGGAAGCTTTGTAGCTGACTTCATAGCCTTTACTAATTCTTCTGCCTTGTATGGAACTAATAATCCGGCCATATCCTTGATACAGATAGAATCAGCACCCATCTCTTCGATGTCCTTAGCCATCTTCATCCAATAGTCTAAAGTATATGCATCACCTAAAGTATAAGCAAGAGCAATCTGAGCTTCACCGCGTCCTTCTCTCTGTTTAACCTTATTAGCTGCATCTACTGCACACTGTAAGTTACGTAAGTCATTAAAGCAGTCAAAAATTCTGATGATATCAATACCATTAGCAATTGACTTTTCTACGAACTCGGTTACTACATCGTCAGCGTAATGACGATATCCTAAAATATTCTGACCTCTGAATAACATCTGAAGTTTTGTATTTTTAACCTTGTCTCTAATCTTTCTTAATCTTTCCCATGGATCTTCTTTCAAGAAACGAAGAGATGCATCAAAAGTTGCACCACCCCAGCACTCTAATGAATGATATCCAACCTGATCCATTGTTTCAAGAATAGGGAGCATAAGCTCAGTCGGCATTCTTGTTGCAATTAAAGACTGATGTGAATCACGAAGTACAGTTTCTGTAATTTTTACAGGTTTCTTTACTGTCTCTGACATTTTTTAATCCTCCATATATATAAATAACGAACTGCGTTGCTTTAGAATACACCAAAAATAGCCATGAATGTACCGGCTGCTACTGCAGTACCGATAACACCTGCAACGTTTGGTCCCATTGCATGCATTAATAAGAAATTCGTAGGGTCTGACTCTGCACCAACCTTCTGTGATACTCTGGCTGCCATTGGAACAGCAGAAACACCAGCAGAACCGATTAATGGATTTACCTTACCATGAGTTAATACACACATCAATTTACCAAATAATACACCAGCTGCAGTACCAAAGCAGAATGCTGCGAGACCTAAAATAACAATCTTAATTGTACTGAAATTTAAGAATGCTTCTGCACTTGTAGTTGCACCTACAGATGTACCAAGTAAAATAACTACGATATACATTAATGCATTAGATGCAGTATCTGTTAACTGTCTAACAACGCCTGACTCTTTGAATAAGTTTCCTAACATTAACATACCAACAAGTGGTGCTGTTGTAGGAAGAATTAAACATACAACAATGGTAACGATAATTGGGAAAAGAATTTTTTCAAGCTTAGATACCGGACGAAGCTGTCCCATCTTGATTTTTCTTTCCTTCTCTGTTGTAAGAGCCTTCATAATTGGTGGCTGAATAATTGGTACCAGTGACATATAAGAATATGCTGCTACAGCAATTGGTCCAAGTAATGCAGTCTGTCCAAGCTTACCGGCAAGGAAGATTGATGTAGGACCATCAGCACCACCAATGATAGAAACAGCCGCCGCTGCTTTATCATTGAAGCCTAAAGCAATTGCACCAAAATATGCTGCAAAAATACCAAACTGTGCTGCTGCACCAAGTAAAAAGCTCTTTGGATTAGCAATCAATGGACCAAAGTCTGTCATCGCACCTACACCCATAAAAATGAGGGAAGGTAAAATAGCCCATTCATCTAATAAATAGAAATAATACAGTAAGCCGCCCGGTGTACCATCTGCTCCAACTGGTGCAATGATATCAGGATAAATATTAACCAGCAGCATACCAAATGCTATCGGGGTTAAAAGAAGTGGTTCATAACCCTTTGCGATAGCAAGATAAAGAAAAATACATGCAACAATAATCATGATTACATTACCACCAGTAATGTTGAAGAAAGCAGTCTGGTGAATCAGATTATTTAATGTATCTGCTACATATGCCATTTTGTTGACCTCCTATTGTTTTATCCTTTAAGGACTATACTTTACGTGCTTAGTTTAAAGTTGCAAGTAAAGCACCTGCTTCAACAGAATCGCCAACTGTAACATCAACGCTTGCTACAGTACCATCTTCTGGAGCAACAACAGGGATTTCCATCTTCATAGCTTCAAGAATGACAACTGCGTCACCTTTCTTTACAGCCTGTCCTACATTAGCTTCAATTTTAAATACTTTACCAGCTGCACCTGCTTCAATCTTGATGCTGCCTGCGCCTGCTGACGCCTTTGGTGCTGCTTTTGGTGCTGCCTTAGGAGCTGCCTTTGGTGCTGCTACAGGAGCTGTTGCGCCAGAAGTCTGTCCTTCTTCTACTACTACATCATATACGTTGCCGTTAACGGTAATTGTATAATTCTTCATTACGATATCCTCCTAAAATAACTTAAATGTTTTCTGCAGATTAACTTCTCTGCCATTTCTTTGTATTTGCTCTCTTAATGCTTCTTACTCGGAAGCCATCTGTTGATGTGCCTTCGTAAGCTGCAATTGCTGCTGCGATAACTGCAACAAGCTCTGTATCATCAGAAAGTTCCTCTTCTTCAACAGCTGCTGCCTGTACAGGAGCAGGTGCTGCTTTCTCTGGAGTTGTTGCTTTCTTTTTGAATTTTTCCTGCATTTTTGGAATCAAGCCAAAGCATGAAATAATTAATGAAATCAAAATTAATACAACAAATACAGTACCCATACCGATTAAAGTGTTTAATCCTGCTCTTGCCATTAATTGTCCCATTGTCTCATTAATATTCAAGGTACATGCTGACATTGTAAAGTAAATATCGTTAGAGAAAATTAACTGTACAGAACCATCGCCCTCAGCACCTGTAACAGGAACTGTAACAATAATCGTATCATCATCTACTTCCGAAACAGGTGTTCCAACCTCAGTAATCTCACCAATTGTCTCTAATCCACTTATAAAGGAATTAATCGCAGTTCTTACGCCTTTTCCTTCACATGCAAAAGAACTTGATCCTGTATACTGTGTATAGTTATAGGAAAACCAGTCTGCTAACTCAATGTTATTATAATTCTCTAAGATTTCATTCGAGGTTCCGCTTTCTGCAATAACCTCCATCATTTCAACAACAGCAGGTGACATGCTTTCTACCTGACTGATTTTGCTCTGTTGGAATTCATTTACTGTATTATCAGAACCGCATGCGGTCAGACCAAGAACGCAGGTAATCATTAATAATGTTCTTATCACTTTTTTCATATTAACGTTCACCCTTTCTTAAACCGTGCCATGTTTCTTTGCTGGACGTTCTTCCCTTTTTGTGTATAACATTTCGAATGCACCAATCACATATTTTCTTGTATCAGCTGCTTCGATAATCTGATCTACATAGCCTCTCTTAGCTGCACTTGTTGCACTTGTCTGAAGTGCTGCATATTCTGCTGCCTTTTCTTTGATAACATCTGCACCTTGTCCATCATACATGATTTTTGCTGCAAGTGTTGCATCCATTGAACCGATTTCAGCATCCGACCAAGCGATTGTAATATCTGCACCGATTGCCTTTGAGTTCATAGCAACGTATGCTGAACCAAGTGCCTTTCCAATTACTACATTTACCTTTGGTACTGTAGCGTTTGCAAACGCATATGTAAGTTTTGCAACAGCCTTTGCAATACTCTTTTCACTGCAAACAGTTGCTTCATAGCCCTTTACATTTGTTAATGATAATACAGGGATATTGAATGCATCACAGAAAGTTACAAACTCAGCTGCTTTATGGCATCCTCTTACGGATAACACTGGTTCAAACTTCTCAGCTACTTCTCCATCTTCACCATAAACCTCTGTACGGTTTGCAACGCAGCCTACAGTAACACCGTTCAATTTAATAAATCCTGTTACCATATCCTTTGCGTAATTTTCTTTTACTTCAAAGAATACATTATTATCAGCAATTGTGGAAAGTGCGATAGAAGTATCTCCCACACAATTTGCAAGGTCTGCACATACTCTATTTAAATCGTCTGTACATTCTTCATAAGCTGCTTCATCTTCATTGTTTCCAGGAAGCATGCAGACAAGCTCTCTGATTTTTGCAAATATTGTCTCTTCGTCAGCGACAACATCTACAATTCCGCTTTCCTTGCTTTGGAAATCAGCTGATGCAGAATCACACTTAGATGTGTTATTTCCATCTAATGCGTTTGGAGAGTTTACAAAAAGCTTAGCCTTTGTTCCTTCCATAAATGTAAAATCTGTTAAAGTTGGCATTAATGCTAGTCCACCACCACAGTTACCAAATACAGCTGTAATCTGTGGAATCACACCAGAAGCTAATGTCTGCTTTAAATAAATCTCACCAAAAGCGTTTAAAGCATCTGTTGCTTCCTGTAATCTAAGTCCGGCTGAATCAATAAGACCGATAACAGGTGCGCCTGTTTTCATAGCCAGCTCATAGAGGTTGACAATTTTTTTGGCATGCATCTCACCAACAGAACCGTTTAATACGGAAGCATCCTGGCTATACACATACACAAGATTGCCATTGATAACTCCGTATCCGGTAATAACACCATCTGAAGGAGTTTCAGTCTGTTTCAGATTGAAATCTGTTGCTCTTGCTGTTACAAGTGCACCAATCTCAACGAAACTGCTTTCATCAAGTAAAGATTCAATTCTTTTACTTGCCAAACTTGAAGTAGTACTCATTATATGACCTCCATTTTATATTAAAAATACTTTTAAAAGAACTTTATTTCGCAACTATCATTTTTCAGAAAAATTGCGTCAGTCTGAGTATAGCACAAATTCCTTAAAATGCCTAGGTAAAAATTGTATTTTTTCTATATTCTGAATTACTTATTTTATATGGTAAACTATGTTTTTCAAATGGAAAATAGCTGTTTATTCTACTTACATCATCCAATACTCTGCTATTTTCTGATATATCTCCCAGAATGCTGTCTGTCTCACATCCTGCCCCATCTCCAATGTAAGCTCTTTCACACATTCCTCTCCACAGTAAATGGCAATTTTTCCGACAATTTCTCCCTGATATACCGGTGCTGATATCTGCTCCACGCGCTCACATTTTATGGTAATCTTTTCATCCCTCCTCATCAGAATTTCTCCCGATTGTTCCTGCCTTTCCGTATTTCTGATTCTTACGCTGCTTCCGGAAACATCATAGTCTGAAACAATTATCGGATTCAAATATTCCTCAGGTATTTCTATCCTGTCCAAATCAAATTTTGCATAATTGGCAAAACCATATTCCATAAGTTTGGCCGTATCCTTCCACTTATAGGTTTTATGATTTGGCCAGCCACAGGCAAGCAATGCCACTACCAGAGTTTTATCTTCTCTCTTTACAGCTCCCACATAGCAATAGCCTGCTTTGCCCGTATACCCTGTCTTCCCGCTGACAGCTCCTGAAAGCATTGACAAAAGCGAATTATGATTCGTACAGAAAAAGCTTCTTTTCCCTGATAAATCAGTAAATGTGTAGTCAGGTGTTTGGGTAATTTCCAGAAAAGTATCTTTATACTCAGATTTTACAATGCAATAAGACAAAATGCGTGCCAGGTCCTTTGCAGTTGTTCCATGGGCAAGCTCTACCTCTCCTTTTTCTGTTGTGACAACCTCTGTGGCATCTAAACCATTCGGGGTAATGAACCAGGTATTTTCACATCCAATCTCTTTTGCCTTTTCGTTCATCATTGTTGCAAACTCTTTTACACAGCCTCCCACATGTTCTGCAATTGCTACTGCAGAATCATTGTGAGATTCCAGCATCATGGAATATAACAGATCTTTTAAATAGTATTGTTCTCCGCTACGACAGTTTAACTGCACATCGGGCATAGAAGCTGCATAATCTGAAATAGTTACAATGCTGTTTAAATCACCATTTTCCAGAGTTACTAATAATGTCATGATTTTGGTTGTACTTGCCATTGGCATATGTTCATTTTCATTCACACCATACAAAACACGAAAAGAATCTGCATCCATCAATACGGCAGACTTTGCATACAGCTGCAAATTTTCTTCCTCTGCCCTGCTGATTATCGGCGTTGCAGCAAATAAGCAAATGCATAGCATACCACCTAAAATTCTTTTTCCAAGCTTCATAGACAAAGTCCTTTTGTAAGCCATTTCTAAAATATATGAATTTATTCTTTTTTTATACCCCTTGCAATATTTTTAAATCCTTTTATAATAGTTATGTTTTGAAAACGAAAGAATAAGGATATGGTTGAAAAATATGAATCAGACAGATAACAGAAATGATATGACTATCGGCCCCATCTGGAAAAAAATTATTCTTTTTGCACTTCCTATTATGTGGGGAAATTTGTTCCAACAGCTTTACAATGTAATAGATTCTTTGATTGTTGGTAATTTTTTAGGGAAAGATGCCCTCGCAGCTGTCAGCTCCTCCGGAAGTATTATCTTCCTTTTAGTAGGTCTTTTCAGTGGTATTTTCATAGGTGCAGGAGTTGTGATTTCCCGTTTTTTTGGTGCAAAGGATTATAAAAACATGCAGCTGGCAATCCATACTTCCATTGCTTTTGCACTCATTTTTGGTGTAATCCTTACCTTTGTTGGAATTTTGTTTATACCAACCCTGCTTCGTTGGATGGATACCCCGGAATCTGTACTCCCAAATTCCATTCTGTATTTCAGAATTTATTTTGGCGGTGTTCTTTCCATGATACTGTATAATACAGCCAGTGGTATTTTTCAGGCCGTTGGAGACAGTAAGCATCCTCTTTACTATTTAATTGTTTCTTCTATCACAAATGTAGTATTGGATTTGTTATTTGTTGCAGTTTTTGACTTTGGTATTGCTGGTGCAGGCCTTGCCACCGTAATCTCACAGGCTGTCAGTGCCATTCTGGGTTTCAGCCACCTGATGAAAACAGATGGACCGAGCCGTGTATATCTGTCAAAAATCAAAATTACTCCGATTATGCTGAAACAGATACTGACACTGGGAATCCCCTCCGGTTTGCAGAATTCCATTATTTCCATAGCCAATATTGTTGTACAGTCTAACATCAATGCCTTTGGAGCCATGGCTGTAGCAGGCTGTGGTGCTTATTCCAAAGTAGAGGGCTTTGGCTTTTTACCGATTACAAGCTTTGCTCTTTCCATGACTACCTTTATCGGACAGAATTTGGGTGCAAAGGAATATGAGCGTGCAAAAAAAGGCAGCGTGTTTGGTATTTTTGCTACAATCATTCTTGCTGAAATAGTCGGTATATTAATCTATATTTTCTCGCCGCTTCTCATTTCCGGTTTCAGTCAGGTACCGGAGGTTATCGCATATGGTACTTTACAGGCCAGAACAGTTACCCTGTTTTACTTCCTGTTAGCCTTTACCCATTGTATTGCCGGTATTTTAAGAGGCGCAGGCCGCTCCATCATTCCCATGATAGTCATGTTTGTTTGCTGGTGCGCCATCCGTATTACCTATGTTACAGTAATTACTCATTTTGTACCGGGTATTCAGGTAGTCTTCTGGGCATACCCATTTACCTGGAGCTTGAGTTCTATCTGCTTTCTCATCTATTATCTAAAAGCAGACTGGCTTCACTACTATGACCGCAAAGCACAAAGCCAGCAATAATATCACATTATAAACTGTAAACTGCAAAAAATAGTTTTTCTTATTTTCAGGAAATTCTTTTACGTAAAGGCGGTAGGAAATCAGGCTTGCCATTGAGGCAATCAGGGTTCCCAAACCGCCTGCATTTACACCATAAAGCAAGTTTTTATAATCATTTGTAAAACCGGATAGTAACATTGCTGCCGGTACATTGCTGATAATCTGACTTAATAACACTCCTGTCATAAATTCATTTCCTTCTATAATAGAAGTCAGCAAAACATGTACCACTTCTACCTGTTTCATATTACCAATAAAAATAAAAAATCCAACAAAAGTAAAAAGCAGAGAATAGTCAACCTCTCTAAATAACTGTCTGTTCACTATCAGTAATGTCACCGTTACAATTACCAATACAATCCAATAAGAATATAAATGAAATACATTACCAAGACAAACGAAAAAAAGAAGTAAATAGATACTCAACTTTTTCTTATCCAATGCTGCCTCTTTACTTTTTGTTACCTGCAAAAGTTCCTTTTTCTTCACAAAAGGCAGGCAGGCGAAAATCAATAAAAATGACACCAATGTCAGTGGAAGCATATATAGAATAAATGTTCCAACTGACATATTGCTTAAAGAAAACAGCAGGAGATTCTGTGGGTTACCAATCGGTGTCAGCATACTTCCCAAATTGGCTGCAATGGTTTCCAGAACAATTACCGGTATCAGAAATTCTGTATTGCCTGTCATGGCAAATACGGATATGGTAAATGGCACAAAGGTTATCAGCGCTACATCATTTGTAATCAGCATGCTTAAGGTAAAGCAAAGGAAAAGAAATACCGCCGTTAACTGTCTTGTATTTTTTACATGCTGACAAAGCATTTCTCCAAGCATTCTAAAAACGCCAAGACTTTTCATTCCTGCTACCACAAGCATAAGGCAAAAAAGTAACACCAGCACTCTGTAATCAATATAGCTCAGATAAGCAGGTCCTGATTTTACAAAAAAAGCCGATATTACTGCCAGTAAAACTGCTATAGTCAACACAATTTCTCTTTTAACAAATGATACAAATTTTTTCATTTCTTTTCCTTTCCGCTAAGCACACCACGAAAAAGGAACAAGCGCCTGTGCGACTTGTTCCTTTTTATAATTAATTCTTGGAGATTAGCTTTCCACCACGCTTTGATACTACATCAAAGATTACTGCTGCCAAAAGTACAAGACCTTTTACAACCTTTTGCATGTTCTGATCTACGCCCATGAGGGACATTCCAAGATTAATCACACCCATTAATACCGCACCTACAATAACACCCGGAACAGTACCAATTCCACCATAAGCTGATGCACCACCTATGAAGCATGATGCAATCGCATCCATTTCATAGTTCTGTCCATAAGTAGGCTGAGCCGATGTCATTCTGGCAATGGTAACCATTCCTGCCAGAGCAGATAAAAAGCCCATATTCAGGTATGCAAGGAAATATACTTTATTTGTATTGATACCTGACAGCTTTGTCGCTTTCTCATTTCCACCTACCGCATAGAAATAACGTCCAATTGTTGTATTCGATGTAATATAACCATATACCATAATTACAATCAGTACCCAGATTAGAACAGTTGGAATACCTTTGTGCTGAGCAAGCTTATAGGTAAAAAGTAAAATGACAGCTGAAATTACTACCATTTTAAGAACCATTGGTACTGTTTTTTCTGTTTCATAGCCTTTTTTCTGTTTCTGTACTCTTCCATTAATCTGCGTAAGAATATAAATTATCATAGCAATTATGCCTGCAACCATGCATGTCATATTCAGTGAAGTATCACTGGCAAAATTGGGAATATAACAGTTTGCACCTCCACCGAAAAGATTTACAAATGTTGTACAATCTTTAATGGATATTGTCAAGCCGTCCAGTACTACGTTGCTTAATCCTCTAAAAATCAACATTCCTGCAAGTGTAACAATAAATGGTGGGATACGTACGAATGCAATCCAAAATCCCTGCCATGCACCAATCGCAATACCAACTAAAAGCATAACAAGAATTGCAACAACGATGTTTACCTTCATGTTTGCCATCAGGACTGCACCAATTGCTCCTACAAAGCATACAACAGAGCCAACAGACAAATCAATATTACCACCTGTCAGGATACAAAGCAACATACCTGTTGCCAAAATGAATACATAAGCATTCTGTGAAATCAGACTACTCACATTCATTGGAAGAAGAATTGCTCCTCCTGTGCGCCATGCAAAAAAAGCTGTAATTAGAATCAGCATAATAATCATCGTATATTTTTTTATAAATTCAATTGACTTTCCCTTATTCATAGCTAAGCTCCTTTTCTTCCTGATTGTAAAATCATTGACATAATCAATTCCTGAGAAGCCTTTTCTCCCTCAACTTCACCAACCATTTTTCCTTCATTCATGACATAAATCCTGTCACACATGCCAAGAATTTCCGGCAATTCCGATGAAATCATAATAACGGTTTTTCCTTCAGCCACTAACTGATTGATAATACAATAAATCTCATATTTTGCTCCAACATCAATACCTCTGGTTGGTTCATCCAGTATCAGGATATCCGGATTTGCAAACATCCACTTTGCAAGAAGAACTTTCTGTTGATTACCTCCGCTCAGGTTACCAACATTCTGCTCTACAGAAGGACATTTTGTTTTCAATTTCACTTTGTACTCTTCAGCTATCTGATATTCTTTGTCTTTGTCGATAACTGTATGTTTACTGATAGAATCAAGATTTGCAAGAGTTGTATTGATTTTAATCGGATTGCTTAAAATCAGTCCGTTTCCTTTTCTATCCTCTGTTACATAGGCAAGCCTGTTTTTTATAGCATCCTGTACACTGTCAAGAACTACCTCTTTCCCCTTCAGTATTAATTTTCCGCTAATATTCTGACCATAGCTCTTTCCAAACAGACTCATTGCAAGCTCTGTTCTTCCTGCACCCATCAGACCGGAAATGCCTAATACTTCTCCTTTTCTTGCATAGAAGTTTACGCTATCTACTACCTTTCTTTCCGCATATAACGGGTGATAAACATTCCAGTCCTTTACTTCAATCATTGTTTCACCGATATTTTTTTCTCTCTTCGGAAAACGATCCGAAAGTTCACGACCAACCATACCTTTAATGATTCTGCTTTCTGAAAAATCATCCTTATTTTTCTCCAGCGTTTCAATGGTTGCTCCATCTCGAATCACTGTAATTTTATCAGCGACATAGGAAACTTCATTTAACTTGTGAGATATGATAATGGAAGTCATGCCCTGCTCCTTGAACTTTAACAGCAAATCCAGAAGTGCTTTGGAATCCGTTTCATTCAAAGAAGCGGTCGGCTCATCCAAAATCAGAAGCTTTGCTTTTTTTGCAAGTGCTTTTGCAATTTCTACAAGCTGCTGTTTACCAACACCAATATCCTTTATCAGTGTTCTTGGATTTTCATGTAAACCAACTGTTTGCAACAATTTTCCTGCTTCATTATAAGTTTCGTTCCAATTTATTTTATATTTATTTCCTCTTTCATTTCCGAGGAACATGTTTTCTCCGATTGTCATATATGGAATCAATGCCAACTCCTGATGAATAATTACGATTCCTTTTGCTTCACTATCCTTAATTTCATTAAATCGGCAAACATTGCCATCGTAAATAATATCTCCTTCATAAGTGCCAAATGGATAAATACCACTTAATACATTCATAAGTGTTGATTTACCTGCACCATTCTCTCCTACAAGGGCGTGTATTTCGCCTTCCTCCACTTGCAAATTAACATTATCAAGTGCTTTAACACCAGGGAATGTTTTGGTTATGTTTTTCATTTCCAATAATATTTTAGCCAATGATATCCCTCCCTTTTTTGATTAACTGCTGTTTTTTACTTAATAGCAGGCGGTGCAATGACCGCCTGCCGGATAAATCGAATAGTACCTTTTTCAATTACTGAAGATCTGATTCTTTGTAGTATCCAGAGTCAATAAGTAACTCTTTGTAGTTTGATGTATCTGCAAATACCGGCTCGCAAAGGTAAGATGGGATAACACCTGTACCGTTGTCATAGGTCTCTGTATCATTTACAGGAGCTTCTCCACCCTTCATAATTGCATCAACCATTTCAACAACCTTTGATGCAAGTGTACGAGTATCCTTAAAGATTGACATTGACTGTTTTCCGGCAATCATATTTTTTACGTTAGCGATATCGCAGTCCTGGCCTGTAATGATTGGCCACTCACCTGTATAGTTAGCTTCCAGAGAATTTTCTACACCAAGAGCTGTAGAATCGTTAGAGCAAAGGCATGCATCAAGCTTTGTTCCATCTGCATAATTAGCAGAGATGATTGCATCCATTCTTGCCTGAGCTGTTTCTGTTGACCAGTTAGCTGTTGCAACTGTTTCGAAATCAATTTGTCCGGACTTAACTACTAATTTTCCACTTTCGATATATGGTCTAAGAACATCCATTGCACCGCCGTAGAAATATCTGGCATTGTTGTCACCTGGGTCACCGGTGGTAATTTCAATATTGAATGGTCCTGCTGCATTATCAAGGTCTAACTTCTCTTTGATATATTCACCCTGCTTTGTACCTACCATATAGTTATCAAATGTTGCATAATAGGAAACTGCATCAGAGTTCATAATCAGACGGTCATAAGCGATAACCGGAATATCCTTTTCTTTTGCCTGTTCAAGTACTGTTCCTAAGGAATCTCCATCGATAGATGCAATAACTAATAATTTACATCCTGAGTTAATCATATTTTCGATTTGTGAAACCTGAGTTGCAATATCATTTGATGCATACTGTAAGTCAACTTCATAGCCGGCTTCCTTCAACTGTGCCTCCATGTTTGAACCGTCCTGGTTCCATCTCTGTAAATCCTTTGTAGGCATTGCTACACCAACTTTTCCAGCATTTGCACTGGAAGATGTTGAACTTGCTCCACCGCAACCGGTAAGCATGGTTGCTACCATGGCTACAGAAAGCACCAAACCTAATAATTTTCTTTTCATTGTAAAACCTCCCAAATTTTATTATTTTTTATGTACCGGTAATATTGCTAAAATTGTTTTCTTACCAGTCATTTACTTTACATAAAGAGTTTACCATGACTATTGTAGGAATAATTTGCTTTCTTCTTCATATTTTTTTGTTTTCCCAAAAATAAAAAAATAATGTACTAGCACTTTTTTGTTGTTAGCACATTATTTTTGCAATTTTTTACTATTTTGGCATTTTAGACGGTGCATTAAGATATACATCTTCTTTTAAATGAAATCCGCTTTCTATGATAATCGTATCAATACTATCCTGCGTCACACAAAACGGCTCCAATCCAACATATTTAATATCATAAGTACCATCATTCATCCATTCCACCTGAGATACCGGCAGTTCTTCCCCCTTTACCAGGGCAACGGTACATTCTGCTGCTTTTTGTGCAAGCCGCTCTACCGGTTTATATACGGTCATTAACTGCGTGCCTTCTACAATTCTCTGACAAGCCTGCAAATCAGCATCCTGTCCGGTTACATATATTTTCCCGGCAAGTCTGTTTTCTGCAAGAACCGGTACAACCTGACTGGCCAAATCATCATTTCCACACATAATGGCATCTGCCTGACTGATGATGTCCATATGCTGACGCACATATTCTCCTGCAAGCTCCGCCAACCAGCCATCTGCATGATAACTGTCTACTATCTGAATCTGGTTTTCTTCACAAACCCTTTGAAATGCATCTTCAACAACAGCTACGTTACTATCTGACGTAGAGCCACCAAGCATAACTACCTTACCGCCTGACAAACCTGCATCTACCAGAGTCTGAGCCATCATACTTCCTACCTTCTCATTTTCAAAGGATATATACATATCTGTATCGGCATTTTCAATCAATCTGTCATAGGACACAACAATAATCCCTGCATCCTTTGCTTTTTTTACCGTATCCTTCAGTGCATTAGAATCGATACTGATAATCACAATGGCATCCATTTTTTTCTTAATAAAATATTCAATCTGTCTTATTTGTTCATCCACATCACCATTGGCATTCTGTACATTGACTTCCGCTCCCAATTCCTTTGCCATTGATACAAATACATCCCTGTCTCTTTGCCACCTTTCAATAACGAAAGAATCAAAACTCATACCAATCTGAATTTTTTCATTTTCCTGTATGCTGGTCTCATTTATCTTTACTGTTTTCCCGCATCCGCACATAAGCAGACAAATACTTAACAAAATGCAGACTGTTTTGCTATACTTTTTCACCCTGTTTCCCCTCTTTATACTCTGTTGGTGTTACTCCAACTTTTTTCTTAAATGACCTGCTAAAATAATTAGGGTCAGAATATCCAACCATAGAGCAGATTTCCTTCATGGAATAATCTGCTCTTTCCAAAAGATCTTTCGCCTTTTCCATTCTGATTGTAGTCAGATATTCAACAAATCCTTCCCCTGTAGCATCTTTGAATAACTTACTAAAGTAATATGGGCTGATATCAACATGTCTTGATACATCATCCAGAGAAATATCCTTACTGTAATTTGCTTTAATATACTCCTTTGCCGAATCAACCACTACATTTGATTTTTCTTTTTTCTTTGAAAGGATATTCTGACAGGCAATTGTAATTTTATCCAAAAACCATTTTCTCAAAACCTTATAATCATTACATTCCATAATTGTTGGCAGATAATCTGCACGGACATTTAACTGATAAACCATTCCTCCTGATTCATATGCCAGATGCTCTGCCCAGAGAACAAATTCCAGCACTTTTAACCGTATATCCATCTGACTTTCAGGATTGTTCTCTACCATCCAGTCAAAAAATTCTTCTCCAACCATAAGTGCTTCTTCCAATTCACCATTTTCTATTTTTGCAAATAAACGCTTTTCAAGATGAATGGGATAATTACCCGCATACTCACAACGAACCGGTAAATCATCTGCGTGTGCAACACTTGCCGTTGATGCAAGTAAGGCATTTACAGCTTCCTGATAGGAATCCTTTAACTCCTGAAAAGACTTGATGCCACCTATTCCAATCCTGATATCAATATCTGTCTGTTTCCTGAGATTTCGTACCAGTTCACGTACTCTGTCAATTAACTCTATTCGCTCATTATAATCTAAGGAGCTTTTTTCTGATAACACAAGTACAGCCAATTTGTTAGACATAACTGTTCCAACAATGCAGGGAAAATACTCCTTTAAGGTATTTCTGATATTCTGATAATACTTCTGCATACGAACGGAACTGCCTACCGCATTTGTCATATGCGTTCCTTCTCTTCCCTCTCCACATACCACAGAAATCATATATCCATATTTTGCTTGAATATCTAAAAGATTTTTGTAATTTTCTATATCTTCCGTAAAATGCTCCTGAAAAAGAATGTTATAAATAAATCCGCTCTCAATAATCGGAACTACTGTTTCCAGTCTTTCCTTAACCAGTAAATCATTACTTCTTTTTTCTTTTTCAGCATCAACCATTGTCATGGCACGCTTCAGGCTCTCAATGATTTTTTTGCGTTCCATTGGTTTGGAAATATATTCTGTTACGCCAATTTTTATTGCTTCTTTCGCATAATCAAATTTATCATACGCTGACATAACAATGAAAATAACCTTTTGATTTGTTTGTCTGATTTCCTTCATTGCTTCAATTCCATTGATACCCGGCATTTGAATATCCATAATGGCAATATCCGGTCGGAAATTTTCTGCAAGCTCAATAACACTCCGACCTGTTTTGGCATACTCTATCACACATTCGTTTCCAAATTCTTTTTCAATAATAAATTTCAGGGAATCAATTACAATTCCTTCATCATCTGCAAGCATGATCCTATACATCGTCTACTTTTTGTGGCAAAGGCAAATATATAAATACTTTTGTTCCTTTGCCAACCCCCTCACTCTCTATATCTATTGCATCTTCATTCCCCGTAAACAGTCGTATACGGGAAATCACATTATCCATTGCTATTCCATTAGAATCAGATTTTTTCTCTGATACCTGATAGTTTCCATTCAAAATAGAAGCTATCTGCTCCTGCCTCATACCTATTCCATTATCGCTGATTTGAATACAGACTCCCTGGAAAACTTCATAAACCTGCAAAAGGATTTCTCCTTTTCCAGCCATTTCCCGAATTCCATGATTTACACAGTTTTCAATAATTGGTTGCAGAACCATTCCCGGCATTTCCGCATTTAATAAATTTCCATCTATTTTCTTCTCATAATGAATTTCACCGGAAAATCTTACATTCAATATGTAAATATAATGGTCTACTAATTGTATCTCATCCCGAAGCGTTACGATTTCATTTGACTTTTTTATATTATACCGAAAAAATTCCGCTACATTCTGTACATACTCATAGGTTCTGTCCGCTTCTTCCATCATGGCTAATTGCGCAGCTGCATTTAGTGTATTAAACAGGAAATGCGGATTAATCTGCGCTCTTAAATACTTCAACTGCGCATCCTTCAAATGGGATTCCATTAATAATTCACGTTCCCTGAGTTTCTGTTCAACTTCCATTCGTTGTTGAATCTGGTCAATGTATTCTCTGATACTGATTACCATCTGATTAAACGCTTTGGTTACAACTCCTATTTCATCTTCTGTTTGTACCTTGAGAAGTTCAATGTCAAAATTACCTTTACCAACTTCATTGGCATACCTTGCAAGATCACTAAGCGGGCTGATGATTGCTCCGGTAAATTGAATGATGATAATAATATTTCCCACCAGAATAACTCCCATGATGAGAATGCTGACAGTCTCTAACAGTCGAAAGTCCTTGGAAATCTCACTGTAATTTTTTGAATTACAGGTAAACTGTTCTCTATTTAATGAAGTAATATAGGTATCAATATATTGATACAGCTTTGTTGCATTTTCATACCTTACTCTGTATTTTTCTACATTTCTACCACGCTTTGCTTCAATTGTCTGTGCTACCTGCTTCAGATATTGTTCAGACATATGTTTGATATTGTGTTCCATTCTCCCTGTTGAAACACCTGTAATATCATCACTCAGTTCATCCAGTAACTGCGTATAGACCTGTACACTTCGATAATAGTTTTCCAGAGAATCACTCGTCTTGGCACTGAGATAATTTGTCATATTGTCCTGAACCGTCTGTAAGGATACTTCCAGTTCATTTAGAAACAGATTCTTCTGATAAACCATATCAAGCTCTCCGGACATTTTATGAATTCCAATCAGTAAACCTATATTAACAATAAAAATAAGCAGGTTCGCCAATATATATATGCTGCTGATTTTTACCTGTAAGGACAGATTTTGAAATTTTCGTTTAAAAAATCTTACCCCCATTTACTTCTCCTCTTTTTGTTCCAGATACTTTTTGATATTTTTATCATCAATGATTTCTACATCTGCCAGCAGGTACTGACTCGAATATCCCAATTCATAAACTTCTGACAATGCCTGTACACAATACTCTCCCAGTTGTCTTGTGTTTATCGCAGCAGTCGCATCAATAACATTTCGATCAATTGCCTGTAAAATTGTTTCCGAATCATAATATCCTAAAATATGTATCTGCCCAACCTTATTATAATCAATAGCCGCCTGATAAACACAGGTAGTATTCAATTCATTCAGGCAAATAAAGACATCCGGTAGCTCTTCTTCCATGAAAATATCCCGAATCGATTCTTCTACAGAGAAGGCATTTGTATCATCTACAGAAATGTATGAAATTTCTGCTGATACTGCATTAGCTTCTTCAATCGTCTCCTGAATTCCCGAGCATAAAATATTCTGTCCATAATCTTTTGTATATGAATTTACAATCATGCAGACCTTCATTGGTTCTTTTCTTTGTACTTGTGCATTAGAGCCTGCTATTTCTATTACCTTTTTTCCATACTCTCTGCCAAGATTATAGCTTCCTATACCAACAAAGCAGCTCCTTTTGCTCTGTGTATTATCTCCATAAACAGTCACTACCGGTATCTGATTATCCACTGCCTGATTGATTAATTGTGTCATTTCTTCGGATTCGTCAGCTGATACTATAATGCCATCTACTTTTGAAGCGATGGCTATTTCCATCAGCTGTTCCTTGGAATAGTCTATGTCCAGATTATCGCCAAGCATTTCAACATAGATATTTTCTGATTTCCCTTTTTCGAAAGCTCCCTGATAAATGGATTTCCACAAAGATGATTTTCTGTCATCTGCAATCATGACATAATATCTGTCATACTTTTCATCTGTAATCTCTTCTCCATGTTTCATGGAAAGCTGCAAAAGTCTAATCCCCACAGCTGCAGTTAATACCATGCAAATCAGCAGTGTGGCAAAAATCAACATTCTTTTTTTATGCTTCACTTAATAATCATGCCTTTCTCATAGCCAATAGTTTTTTCTTATAATCAAAACATCCTTTGATGCAAGAGTCACTTTTTGTCCTTTCTGAAACGTCGTATCTCTAATGATGTCTGTACCACTACATGGTATGACAACATCCGTTGCCTCATTATTATGATTTAAAACAAACAGAAAACTTCCATTTTCATTTTCTCTGACAGTTGCCTCTATTCCATCCGGTGCTTCCATAACAGGCATTATACCATGTTTCTGACATAATTGTCGTAAAAATGTCTTATAAAATTCGCCATTTGATCTTGTCGCTACATAATATGCTTTCCCTTTTCCAAAATCATGCTCTGTCAGCACCGGCATACCTGCATAGAAATCTTCTTCATATGTACTGAGTGCCTTTGCTCCTTCCAAATGAAGTAAATCGCACAGAATGGTTGCAGGATACTGTTTTCCATCATAGTAAAAATGATTACAGTTGCCTTCAATAATTGCATCTGATTCCTCTACCCAGATTCCCAGAATATCCCGCAGTCTTGCCGGATATCCTCCGGTAACCACCAAATCATGGTCTTCTACATAGCCGCTAAAATATGTCGTCAGAAAGCACCCTCCATCCTGTACAAACTTTCTGATACGTGTGTCATATCCATCCTTGCACATATATAATAACGGTGCTATCACCATCTTATAACCGGATATATCATCCTCCATGCTAATCATGTCAACAGAAATATTTGCTTCGCTGAAGGCTCTGTAATATTCCTGCACTTCTCCATGATAAGATATTAATTTACTTGGACCGGCTGAGTATTCTGATGACCACCAGTTATCCCAGTCAAACACAATCGCAACATCAGATTTCGTAGTTGCTCCTAAGGTTTGTCCCCCTATTTTCTCCAGCTCTGCACCAAGCTCTGTGATTTCTCTAAACACTCTGGTATTTTCATGTCCTGCATGATCGATTACTGCGCTATGATACTTTTCACAAGCGCCGATACTCCTTCTCATTTGGAAAAACATTACCGTATCTGAACCATGTGCCACTGCCTGATAGCTCCACAATCTCATGACACCCGGTCTTTTTAATGAACAATACGGATGCCAGTTCGTTACACCTGGTGTCTGCTCCATAAGCCAAAAGGAACGTCCCTGTTTTAATCCACGCATCAGGTCATGACTCATGGCTATCTGTGCCGGAAATGCATCATAGACCGGATAATTATCCCAGCTTGCAAAATCCATCTCCTTTGCCCACTTCTGATAATCTAACGGTTTGTAAAATCCCATCAGGTTTGTCGTGACAGGAATATCCGGTGTAGTCTTTTTCAACTCGTCTCTTTCCAGTTTGAAGCATGCAAGCATACTTTCTGACTGGAATCTACGATAATCTAAAGAGATTCCCTGAAAATTTGTACGGGTATATTCCCATATCCACTCTTCTGATTGCATATTAGGAACGACAACATCCTCCCAATCATACATGGTATGCCCCCAGAAAGAAAGATTCCATACACGATTCAGTTCCTCAATTGTGCCATACTTTTCCTTTAACCATTCACGAAATGCCTTTTCACAATTCTCACAATAGCATTCACCACCATACTCATTTGCAACATGCCACGCAACGATATTTTTTTCTTTTCCATAGCGCTTTGCAAGTTGAGAAGCCAGTGCTGCAGAATATTTTCGATAAGTAGGACTGTTAGGGCAGGAATTATGTCTGCTGCCAAACTTTCTACGAATACCATTATGTTCTGTACGTAATACATCCGGGTATTTCCTTGCCATCCACGCAGGATGTACGGCTGTAGAAGTAGCAAGACACACCTTTAATCCATTTTCCTTTACCAGCTCCATGATTTTATCAAGCTTTGAAAAATCATACGTATTCTCATCCGGTTGTAAGCTTGCCCAGCTGAATACATTCAATGTAACCACGTCAATATGTGCCAGTTTAAAAAGCCGCATATCCTCCTGCCATACTTCCTCCGGCCACTGCTCCGGGTTATAGTCACCACCATATAAAATCTTATTCTGTTGCATATGATATCTTTTCCCTTCTATCATAAAAAAACTGTTGTATTGTTCTTTATTATACAACAGTTTTTTCTTTCTCCTATATTCTTTTTCTATATTTTACTTTTAGTCAAGGAATTCTTCAGGTAATGTAACCTTGAAATCTTTCGCGAGGTTTCTGAAATCCTGTGAAGTAATGGTCTGCAATTTGTATGGTGCCATCGAACGAACTTTAACAAAAATTTCTGCTGATTTTTCTACTGTATGCATCAAACCAAAGGTAAGGTCAAAATCTTCACCGGAAACAAATACGCCGTGATGTGCCCAAATTGCTACATCATATTTTTTCATAAGTTCACTGGTAGCAACCGCAATATCTCTTCCACCAGGTACCATCCATGGAACAACACCTACACCTGCCGGGAATACAACAGGACATTCTGTAGCCATTTCCCATAATTCGCGTGTAAATACCTTATCCTCTAATGGAAGTACGAAAGTCATAGCAATGGTATTTGCCGGATGTGCATGATAAATGACTCTGTGCTTTCCGCCGGAAGCAAGCATTTTTACTTCATGATTCATTAAATGAGATGGTAATTCACTTGTTGGTCTGCCTCCATTTATAAGTCCCCATACAATTCTGTAATTTTCTCCCTTATCATCAATTTCAATGATTGCAAAGGAATCTTCCGGCTTAATGATGACATTTCTGAAATATTTACCACTGCCTGTTGCCATGAAATATTCACCGGCAAGCTTTGG